>CBINKF010000059.1:0-9861 GCA_966251115.1 uncultured Cellvibrio sp. | reverse complement strand
GGCTGAAGCATCACGGCCGACATAATCCAGATAAAGGCTTGGATACAGATCGTGCACCACGCGGCGCATATGGTGCTGGCTGCTATACCAGGCACCTTGGTTCATGGGCTCTTCCTGACACCAGAAAATGCTCTTGATCTTGCTGAACGGAGCCAGTGCATCCTTCAATTCCTGCTCGGGGAAAGGATACAACTGCTCCAGGCGAATCAAGGCTACATTTTCCTGATTGCGGGCGATACGCTCTTCCAACAGGGTGTAATACACCTTGCCGCTGCAGAGAATCACACGCTCGACCTTGGAAGGATCAACCGCCGAATCGGTAATTACGTTTTGGAACTGGCCGTTGGCCAATTCTTCCAGAGTAGAGGTTGCCAATTTATGACGCAGCAGCGATTTGGGGCTCATAACCACCAGTGGACGACGCATGGGACGAATCGCCTGGCGACGCAGCATGTGGAATACTTGCGCGGGTGTTGAAGGCACACATACCTGGATATTGTGTTCCGCGCAGAGTTGCATAAAGCGCTCAAGGCGGGCTGATGAGTGTTCCGGACCCTGACCTTCGTAGCCATGGGGCAACAGCATGGTCAGTCCACTCAAACGACCCCACTTGTGCTCACCACTGGTGATGAACTGGTCAATCACCACATGGGCGCCGTTGGCGAAGTCACCAAATTGCGCTTCCCAAATGACCAGGCCAGTGGGCGAAGTGGTTGAATAACCGTACTCGAAGGCCAATACCGCCTCTTCTGACAAGTAGGAATCGTAGAGGTCGAACACGGGCTGATCCGCGTTCATATTTTGCAGCGGAATATAGGCCGAACCGTCTTTTTGGCTATGGATAACCGCGTGACGGTGAGAAAAGGTGCCGCGCCCCACGTCCTGACCGGTCATGCGCACTGGGTAACCCTGCTCTAACAAAGTGGCATAGGCCAAAGTCTCCGCCATACCCCAGTTGAGCGCCAACGCACCAGCGGCCATTTTGCGGCGGTCTTCGTAAATCTTTTCAACCTGCTTTTGCAGCACTACACCATCGGCGATTTCGCACATTTTATTGGCGGCGTTTTGCAGAAACTGCATATCGCATCCGGTAGTTGCCGGGGTTTGCCAATCGTGACCCAGATAGGGAGACCAATCCACAAACAAACTGCGATCCGGCTCGCTCACTAAACCGCTGGCGACATGCTCACCGCGATCCAAGGCAGCGCGGTAGTTGGTAACCATCTCATCGGCGACAGCTTGGGACAGCACTGACTCGGCAACCAGCTTGTCAGCATAAAGCGTGCGGGTTGTCTTGAGACTGCGAATGATTTGGTACATCAACGGCTGAGTTGCTGAAGGCTCATCGGTTTCGTTGTGACCGCGACGGCGATAGCAAACCAGGTCGATAACTACGTCTTTTTTGAACTCATAGCGATAATCCATCGCCAGCTGGGCAATGAACAATACCGCTTCCGGATCATCACCATTGACGTGGAAGATCGGAGTTTCGATCATCTTGGCCACGTCGGTGCAATACTCGGTCGAACGGGCATCTTCACGCTTGTTGGTGGTGAAACCTACCTGGTTGTTAATGACTAAGTGCAAGGTACCGCCGGTACCGTAGGCGCGAGTCTGGGACATCTGGAATGTCTCCATTACCACGCCCTGCCCCGCAAATGCGGCATCGCCGTGAACAACTATAGGCACCACTTTTGCGCCGGCAGTATCACTGCGACGGTCCTGGCGGGCACGCACGGACCCCTCAACCACTGGCGATACAATTTCCAGGTGCGAAGGGTTAAAGGCCATCGCCATATGCAGCTCGCCACCGGGCGTCATCACGTTGGAGGAGAACCCCTGGTGATACTTAACGTCACCTGAGGTGTCCACCAGGCGCTTGCCATCAAATTCAGCGAAGAGGTCGGCGGGGTTTTTACCAAACACATTTACCAGGGTATTCAAGCGACCGCGGTGGGCCATGCCGAGTACGATTTCTTTGGCACCGTAGGTACCCGCACGCTTAACCAGCGCATCGACCAGCGGAATAAAGCTTTCGCCACCTTCAAGGCCAAAACGCTTGGTGCCCGGGTATTTGGAGTCCAGGTGCCGCTCAAGGCCCTCGGCGGCGGTCAAACGCTCAAGCAGCGCCAGACGCTGCTCTTTGCTGAATTCAGGTTTGGAGCGAACACTCTCAAAACGCTGTTGCAACCACTGTTTTTCCGCCAGTGGTGTAATGTGCATTATCTCGGCACCAATGCGACCACAATAGGTCTTTTCGAGGGCGTCGATGATTTCACGCAGGCTTGCCTGCTCTTTGCCAATAAACAAATTGCCAGTGCTGAATGTCGTATCGAGATCGGCGCTGGTCAGGCCGTGAAAGCTGAGGTCAAGGTCGGGAACGGGAGCGCGCTGCATCAGGCCCAGCGGGTCGAGATCGGCTTTTTGGTGGCCGCGGAAACGATAGGAGCTAATCAATTGCAGAACTTTAATCTGCTTTTGCTCGTGATCGCTGGAAACGCCTGAGCCGGCAACAGCGACTGTGCGCACACGGCTCTTGCCCAATTGCTCGAATTGCGCGCGAATCACCGAATGGGGCGTATCCTGGGTCAGCACACCGTTTACACGGGGCAGCTGATCAAAATAGTTGCGCCACTCTTCAGGAACAGCGTTGGGATTGTGTAAATATGTGTCGTAGAGCTCTTCGACGTAGGACGCGTTCCCACCGGAAATGTGAGACGTACTCCAAAAATGCTCCATGATGCTGTCTTGCATTCCACCCACCTTAATCAAAAAGGAGCTATCGCCCAGCTGTGCGATTCAGCTCCCCTGCCATCATCTAGCAATTAGCTACACTAAAACGCGTTCAACTCGTGATTGAAAGCGCCGCTTTTAAGTCGCCAGGGCTCGCCCTGAGCGACAGATTTGATTCGTCTTCGGATGCTTGGCCCGAAAATCGAAACTAATTTCGTCCGCCGCAAATACAGAAAAGCGCCACCTTTAGGTAGCGCTCTGTAACAACATATTGCGTATATGGCCTATTGCGCGGGTCGGGTTGAGACCCTTGGGACAAACGGCAACACAATTCTGGATTCCATGACAGCGGAAGACGCTGAAGGGATCGTCCAGCTTGGCCAGACGCTGCTGCGTGGCTGTGTCGCGGCTATCCGCTAAGAAGCGATAGGCCTGGAGCAAGCCAGCCGGACCGATAAATTTATCGGGGTTCCACCAAAAGGATGGACAGCTGGTTGAACAGCAGGCGCAGAGTATACACTCATAAAGACCGTCAAGTTTAGCCCGGTCTTCAGGCGACTGCAGACGCTCAATGGCGGGTGCAGGAGTATCGTTTTGTAAGTAGGGTTCGATTTTTTTGTATTGATCGTAGAACTGGGTCATATCCACTACCAGATCGCGGATCACTGGCAGGCCGGGCAAGGGGCGCAATACCAGCTTGTTGTTTTTCACGCACTCGGACAGTGGCTTGATGCAAGCCAGGCCGTTTTTGCCATTGATATTCATACCGTCAGAGCCGCACACGCCTTCACGGCAAGAGCGGCGGTAGGCGAGCGATTGATCTTGCGCCTTGAGCAACTCAAGTACGTCCAGCACCATCAGGTCTTTACCCTGGGTATCCACCTCATAGGTTTTCATATAAGGCGCAGCATCAGTCTCAGGGTTGTAGCGATAAACTTCGACTTTCAACATTCTGATATCCCCTATTAGTAAGTACGTTTTTTGGGCTCGAAGGCATCCATGGTGTGCGGTTTAAAGTTAACCGCACGCTTGGATACGCGCTTTTCGCCGGGGAAATAGAGTGAATGGCACAGCCAGTTTTCATCGTCGCGCTCTTCGTAATCCTCGCGCGCATGGGCACCGCGGGATTCTTTACGATGCTCGGCCGCAATAGCGGTGGCCTCAGCAACTTCAAGCAGGTTTTGCAGCTCAAGTGCCTCGATACGCGCTGTGTTAAACGCGTTGCTCTTGTCGGAAATAGCCACGGCTTCGATACGCGGGCGCAGCTCTGCCAGTTTTTGAATACCCAGTTGCATGTATTCGCCTTTACGGAATACACCAAAGTAGTTCTGCATAATGGTTTGCAGCTCTTTGCGCAGGCTGGCAGCAGATTCACCGCTGGTAGAATTATTCAAACGATTCAGGCGCGCCATGGCTCTATCCACATCGGCTGGTCTCGCATCGCGCAGTTCTATGCCTTCGCGCAGGGCTTTTTCAATGTACAGACCTGCGGCGCGACCAAACACCACCAGATCAAGCAGCGAGTTGCCACCCAAACGGTTAGCACCATGAACCGACACACAAGCCACTTCACCACAGGCGAAAAGGCCAGGAACCACCACATCATTGCCGTTCGCATCCTGAGTCAACGCCTGACCATGAATATTGGTGGCCACTCCACCCATCATGTAGTGACAGGTCGGAACAACTGGAATAGGGACATAAACCGGGTCAGCGTGAGCAAAGGTGCGCGACAGCTCACAGATACCTGGCAGCTTGCTTTCCAGCACTTCTTCACCCAGGTGATCCAACTTCAACAGCACATGATCGCCATCGGGGCCGCAACCGTTGCCCGCCAGAATTTCCAGAATCATGGAGCGCGCCACTACGTCGCGACTGGCCAGATCTTTGGCGTTTGGTGCGTAGCGTTCCATAAAACGCTCGCCGTGTTTGTTGATTAGATAACCACCTTCACCACGGCAACCCTCGGTTACCAATACGCCGGCACCGGCAATACCTGTGGGGTGGAACTGCCACATTTCGATATCCTGCACCGGGATACCCGCGCGCAGCGCCATACCAATACCGTCGCCGGTGTTGATGTGAGCATTGGTAGTGGAAGCGTAAATACGACCCGCACCACCAGTCGCCAAAACAGTAGCCTTGGCTTTTACATAAACGGTTTCACCATCTTCGATGTTAATGGCGATAACACCCACAACAGCGCCATCCTGGTTTTTCACCAGATCAACCGCAAACCATTCGTTAAGGAATACCGTTTGGTTCTTTACGTTGTTTTGGTAAAGCGTATGAAGCAATGCGTGCCCGGTACGATCCGCAGCAGCGCAAGTACGAGCTGCTTGTGTTGGATTATCCGGCCCCTTGGATTGGCCACCGAAAGGACGCTGATAAATGCGACCCTCTTCAGTACGGGAGAATGGCAAGCCCATATGCTCCAGTTCAAATACAGCCTCTGGACCTACAGAGCACATGTATTCGATAGCGTCCTGGTCGCCAATGTAGTCCGACCCTTTTACGGTGTCGTACATGTGCCAGCGCCAATCGTCGTTGGGGTCAGCACTGGCGATCGCACAGGTAATTCCCCCCTGGGCAGAAACTGTGTGCGAGCGAGTTGGAAATACTTTGGTTATTACCGCTGTTTTATAGCCGGACTGAGCCAGCTGCAGCGCGGCGCGCATACCAGCACCACCACCGCCAATTACGATACCGTCAAAAGATATAGTGCGTAGACTAGCCATTAGTTAATACCCCAAATAACCTGAACACCCCAAACCAGATAGGTAACTGCAACAGCACCTAAAACCATCTGGGCAAATATACGCAGGAAGGTCGCTTTAGCGCCTAGTAGACGGACGGTCAAATAGTCAGTCAGCACTGCCCAAAGGCCGATCCAGGCGTGGGATATAAAAGAAAGAAGAGTAACCAGGCTAAACACGCGCATCCACAACTGGCTGTACAGAGACTGCCACTGCTCAAAGCTCAACTCGGGATTAGCCAGCAAATAGGCCACAATAAATATCAGGTAAGCCGCCATAACGGCGCCGCCAACCCGCTGAATTAACCAATCGTAAAGGCCGCTGCGACCGAAACTTGTAATTGACGTTACCATACCCAAACTCCTGCCAAAACGATCAACGCCGCCGCAAGCACAATTACCAGCTTGGCGCCTAACTGTCCGCCCTCAAGGGACTCACCCACGCCAAAGTCCATGATCAGATGGCGAATGCCCGCTACCATGTGGTAGGCCAAGGCGGCCAGCACTACCCAGAGCACCGCTTTGCATAGCGGTGAACCAGCCAGGGCCTTAACCTGTTCAAAACCTTCGGGAGAGTTGAGACTGGTGCCGAGCATCCACAGCAGTACAGCGACTCCTGCGAAAAGGAAAACACCTGAAATACGGTGGAGAATAGAAACGTAAGCGGTAATGGGAAGTTTAATTGTTGATATATCGAGGTTGACAGGTCTATTTTTTTTCACGGTTGAGATCACCCTTAGCCCATGGCAAACATGGTTATCAGCTTTAGCGACCCCTTCAGAACACCTAAACTACCGGCTATAAAGAGGCCGCATCCTGCAAGTCGCGCAGCATTATAGAGATTGAACCTTAGAAACACAAACAAATTGCCGCACCAAAATTGCCTTTGCTGGCATGAATTTACGCTCAAAACACAGGCAAAATCCGACTCACTGGAAATTCCTGCAAGCTCATGATTTTATTGAGAGATACACCACCAAAAGCGCACTCTATTTGCGCACAAATCAACACCTCGGCACCACACCAAGGCACAAATTCAAACCAGCCTCCTGCACCGGCGCACCATTTCTAGACTGCGTGCAGACGTTTTATAAAAAGTACGCCCAAAAAGCCGAATACAGAGCGCAAAAACTTTCGTCTTGATAAACAACTCATCTATAATGCCGCACGCATTTGCGGGGCCAGCACCTACAAGCGCCGGCAACTCCCTGGATCTTTCTATAATTGAAAGTTCTCAGAACATAATAAGTAGCGACCACAAACGGCTACACGAGTAGTAGATTCGATGAGCTGAGCGAAACATGCTCAACTCTCGCTTTATTTAGTCCCAATCTGTAAGCATAGGAGTCAGTAATGACTGACAAGAAAGCACATCTCAAGATTGATGGTATTGACGCGGCGATTGAACTTCCGATCTATCCCAGCACCATCGGCCCAGACGTTATCGACGTCACCAGCATCACCAAGAATGGCTTCTTCACGTTTGACCCGGGCTTTATGTCCACCGCCTCATGCGAATCCAAGATTACGTTTATTGATGGCGACGAGGGGATTCTCCTCCACCGCGGTTACCCGATCGAACAACTGGCTGTCTCCTCTGATTACCTCGAAACCTGCTACCTCCTCCTCAACGGCGAACTTCCCTCCCCCGCGCAAAAAACTGAATTTATCGCAGAGATAAAAAAGCACTCGGTAGTGGACGCCTCGATTGCCAACATCATCAAAAGTTTCAAACGTGAATCCCACCCCATGGCGATTCTGTGCAGCGCCGTTGCCGCATTGGCCGCCGTTTACAACGATGAAATTGACATCACCAGTGAAGACAGTCGCAAGCTTACCGCCTATCGTTTGATTGGCCAGATGGCCAGCCTGTCTGCCATGGTTTACAAACACCGCAAAGGTGAAGAGTTTGTAGCATCGGATGCCAATCTGGACTACGCCGAAAACTTCCTTAACATGACCTTCGGCGCAGCAGGCCAAGCATCCAAAGTGAGCCAAACCCTGGCTAAAGCCATGGATCGCATCTTCATTCTGCATGCCGATCATGAACAAAACGCCTCCACCTCTACCGTGCGCCTGTCAGGTTCGTCTGGCACCAACCCCTTCGCCGCCATAGCGGCCGGCATTTCAACACTTTGGGGCCCAGCCCACGGCGGTGCCAACGAAGCCGTACTCAACATGCTGGAAGAAATCGGCACAGTTGAAAACATCGAGGCTTGTGTGGAGCGCGCCAAAGACAAAACCTCCGGCTTCCGCCTTATGGGCTTTGGCCATCGTGTATACAAAAACTTTGACCCCCGCGCCAAGGTTATGAAACAAACCTGCGACGAAGTTCTGGGAGAGCTTGGCCTGGAAAACGAACCCCTGCTCGCCATCGCCAAGCGTCTGGAGCAGATCGCATTGGAAGACGAATACTTCGTCGCCAAAAAGCTTTACCCCAATGTGGACTTCTACTCTGGCATCATTATGAAAGCCATGGGCATCCCTACAGAAATGTTTACTGTAATTTTCGCCCTTGGCCGCGCCGTCGGCTGGTACTCCCACTGGAACGAAATGGTCAGCGCACCCTACAAAATCGGCCGCCCCCGCCAACGCTACACCGGCAGCGTCAAGCGCGATTACCCTGCCAAGTAACCCCTCCGTATAACCAGAAAAGGCCGCAAATGCGGCCTTTTCTTTTTTCAAACTGCATTAGCTAAGAGCCAACAAATTAGGAACGCTAGGCTAGCGCCGATTGATGCGATTAAATCCATCCAGCGCAGCAATACGGTAGGCCTCAGCAATAGTGGGATAATTGATAGTGGTCTGCAGGAAGTATTCGATGCTATTTCAACCCGACTGCTGATTCATAATCGCCTGCCCGATATGAACAATCTCCGCCGCCTCGGCACCGAAGCAGTGAACGCCGAGGATCTCCATTGTCTCGACATGAAACAGGAGTTTGAGCATGCCCACATCCTCACCACTGATTTGGCCGCGCGCAGTGTTTTTAAACAGTGCGCGCCCCACTTCGTAGGGCACCTTGGCTTTGGTCAATTCAGTCTCGGTTTTACCCACGGAGCTGATCTCCGGCAGGGTATAAATACCGGTGGGAACATCCTGAACCAGAAGGCACTCATCGCCAAAAATGCCGCCAGTTACCGCCCTGCCCTGGCCATAGGAGGCACTTGCCAAACTGGGCCAACCAATCACATCACCCACCGCATAAATATTTTCAACCTGGGTGCGATAGCATTCATCAACTTTAATATTGCCGCGATGATCTGCCGCCAAACCAACAGCAGGTAAATTGAGGGTGTCGGTATTACCGGTACGACCGTTACACCAGAGAATCGCATCCGCCTTCAGGCGCTTGCCCGATTTAAGCTGCAGGGTCACGCTGGCATTGCTGGCCTCTATAGCCTCGTACTCTTCGTTGTGCCTTACCGTTACACCATTGTCACGCAGGTGATAGCTGAGCGCATCGGAGATTTCATCATCCAGGAAAGACAGCAAGCGCTCGCGGTTATTGATCAAGTCGACCCGCATGCCCAAACCGGAAAAGATCGAGGCATATTCACACCCGATAACGCCTGCGCCATAAATAATGATGTGCCTGGGGGTATGTTGCATTTCAAGGATGGTGTCGCTGTCGTATACACGCGGGTGATTAAAGTTCACATCTGCCGGGCGATAAGGGCGCGACCCCGTGGCAATGATGATTTGCCCGGCACGAATAGTCTCTCGTCCACCGTCAAACATAGCCAGGCTGACCGTATTAGCATCGATAAATGAGGCTTGCCCAATATGAACCTTAACGCGATTGCGCACATAAAAATTGGTGTGCAATTCGACTTGCTTGGGAATGACCCGCGCTGCAGATTCAAGCACACGCGGAAACGTTAAACGACGACTGTCGCCAATTTCGCGAAACAGACTATTACTTTTGAATTGGATAATCTGCTTAACAACATGACGCAGAGACTTAGAAGGAATCGTCCCCTTGTGTGCACAGCTACCGCCCACCAGGGTTCGGTTTTCAATAACCGCAACGCGTTTGCCAATTTTCGCTGCCGCTATGGCTGCACTCTCACCCGAAGGCCCGGAACCAATGACTAAAAGGTCATAACTATGGTCAGCCAATTTTTGCCCCTTATTACCGAATCAGATATCAACCGAACTTATTACCAGTAAATTGCAGCAATAGTCATTCCTTTTTAACCTTGCACCTTTGCTCCTTAGGACCTACTGGATTGCAATGAATTATTTTTTAGCGCCAGCATCGTAGGCCAGGTCTGCCCCCGACTGAGCCTTGGCTGGCGCCCCGCTTTTTTCTTTCTCAGCTTCGCACTTGGCCTCATCACCGCCACAGAGAGTGCAAACATAATTAGGGT
>CBINKF010000058.1:0-9888 GCA_966251115.1 uncultured Cellvibrio sp. | reverse complement strand
GTCATCGCGGCTAGAGCCAAGAGCAATTTTGAAACGATTTTCATGGTTTTTCCTTTCGTCTGGTTATTGGAGTGGTTGGGTTTGGAATTCCTTTGCCTTGCCCAAATCCCTGTGGAGCTAGCCCTTGAGCTATCTCCGAAGCCCTATCCTTGTTGACTTCAAACCGGTGCTGGTTTTCTGCTAGTTGGGTATCAAGCTTTGGTTGTTGCGCAACAAATAGACCAGGGCCCGATTATTTTTGATGTCTGGTGTCACTATCAGTTGGCTGGGATGGGTTTGATCGCCAAGGGCCTGGGCTAGGGCCAATGACATTTGGTTTGCCTGCTCGATGTCGTTAATGGCGAGGGTGAGCTGGCAGGAGTTGGATCGACATTCAGCGTTGGTTAGCGCAAATTCAGCCAGCTTGGGGTTGGTGGAAAATTCATTGAATATTCGCGACTGTTCACCACTGGCCCAATCGCGATCTATAGCTTCCTCATCAAAGCGCTTTTGCATGGTGGATTGAAGGTTAAACCCAGGGGTGTTTTGGGTTTGTTGGCCTAGCCAGGTGCGAAATTCCTCGGCGCTGGATTGCAGTGCGGTCTCTGTATTCACCGCAGCTTGCTCTTCCATGGTTTGCTGCCGCATCTCTGATTGACGGGCACTGCTCTGCGGCCCACTGGCTTGGGAAGTTAATGTCGATCTTTGTTGTAATTGATGCGCGAGCAACTGATTTTGGCTTTCCAGCTCTCTAACCCTGGTTTGCAGCTCTTCAACTGTCTCGGAGTTGCTGGCGCCGATAGTGGGTGACGCTTGTGGTGAATGAAAATATTGGGCAACCCCCGCACCCAGCAGGGCGGAGGTGAGTGAGCTTAATAGAATCAATACGGATCGGCTGAGCGCCACAGGAATCTCCTTCTTATTTATTATTCCCTGATGATTAGTTACTAAGACCCACTCTAGGTAATTTCCGAAAGGTTGTCGTCTCACTTTCGCGGGTAAGGAAAAATGGGCAGTAGATTTCAGGTTCTGAATAATTGAACTGGACTTACGCGGGGGCTTGGATGTGTCTGGCAATCCCGCTTAGGTGTGTGATATCCGGGATGATGGATGCCTTTGTGTATTTATTGGCCGGTGGCTCTGGCAAATAAGGGAACCTCTGAAAAATTACCTGCGTTGCAATCGCGGCGTTAAAAACAGGCTCACAAAAGGCCATAGGCCGTTGAACACCCGAAGGGTGGCCCCGTTAGGGGCGAGCGGAGCGAGTAAAATGCTCATTTATGACTTATAAACTCTGCTTTTCCCCTGTTTTTGCCTTGCGCTTGCGGTCTCGCCTACATTTTTCAGAGGTTCCTAAGATTAGGATCTACGGCCAAAGGCTTGGCAGCACTCCGAGGGCGGAAGAATCTTGGAGATTGGTTCTAAAAACCTTCGGATTTACTAAAACCAGAACCCCTAGGTTAACGCCTGAGGAGGTATTTGTTTAGCAAACGCCGGAGTCTCAGTTTTTCACTTTGCCCATGTTCAGCAATCCGCGAAAGTGGGACGAATAAACTCAATTTCATGTGCCAGTATGAGTTGTGGAACTTTGGTAAGTGCCCGTGGTTGAGCCTTGCAAAAGTTTTCGCTGATGTGATTGTTTCTCTCATTGGCAGATGAACCCCGAGGTGATGTCAGGTCGCTTCAGGGTATTAACCGGTAATTAAGGAGTTCATGCCAAGCCTTGGTTATCTGTTAATTCTCCTTGCTTGGCCCCCGCATTCTTTACTATTCGAGAAGCGGGGGCTTTTTTCCTTATCACGCGGCGGTTTTGATTCAATCAACCCACACCAAAAAAGCCTGACCTAACAGCCCGTTGAATACGTCTTTGAGGCTGCTTTTAACGCAGCAGTGACAATGCAGATAGTATTTCAACGAGTTGCTTAATAACCACTATGTTTTGCCGAGGTTGATATGCCCAAACTCTTTTCAATTAAGCCTATGTTATGCAGTTTGGCAGTGCTGGTGGCGCTGACTGGCTGTGGCAAGCAGGACACCCCTGCCGTTGATGCTCAGATTTCCACCGCCAATCCGGCGAAAAAAGATACCTTAAAGCTTTGGCCAGAAGTCCACAGTAAAGTGGCTAAAGACGCCGCCATAGAGGCGCGCATTACCGAGTTGTTGGGCCAAATGAGCCTGGAGCAAAAAGTGGGTCAGCTCATTCAGCCTGAGTTGCGCAATGTGACGCCTGCCGATGTCACTAAATATTCTCTCGGCTCCATTCTCAACGGCGGTGGCTCTTTCCCCGGCGAGAACAAATACGCCAAGGTAGAAGACTGGCTGGCGCTGGCGGATGGTTTTTATAAAGCTTCCATGAGTACCGAAAACGGCCGCGTCGCCATCCCCATTATTTGGGGGACGGATGCGGTGCACGGCCACAATAATATTGTCGGCGCGACCCTTTTTCCCCACAACATCGCACTGGGGGCCATGCGCGACCCGGATTTGATTCGCCAAATCGGCGCTGCCACTGCAGCCGAAATTGCGGTTACCGGTATTGACTGGAGCTTTGCGCCCACACTCGCGGTGGTGCGCGATGACCGCTGGGGTCGCACCTATGAATCCTATTCTGAAAATCCGGCGGTGGTTCAGTCCTACGCCGGCGCCATGGTCGATGGTTTGCAGGGCGTGCCCGCCAGTCCCGACTTCCTCAGTGAAAAACACGTAATTGCTACGGCCAAACACTTTTTGGCTGACGGTGGCACCAGCAATGGTGTAGACCGCGGCAATGCTGATATCAGCGAAGAAGAGCTGGTTGCCATTCACAACGCCGGTTATGTCTCGGCGCTGGAAGAGGGTGCGCAAACGGTGATGGCCTCGTTCAGCAGCTGGCATGACATTAAAATGCACGGCAACAAATACCTACTGACCGACGTGCTCAAAGGTCGTATGGGTTTTGATGGCCTGGTGGTGGGTGACTGGAGCGGCCATGCGTTTGTTCCTGGCTGTACCCCAGAGAATTGTCCGCAGGCTTTGAATGCCGGCCTGGATATTTACATGGCCACCGACGGCGACTGGCGCAAGCTTTACGCCAACCTGGTGGAGCAAGTGAAATCCGGCCAGGTGAGTATGGAGCGTTTGAATGATGCGGTAGCGCGTATTCTGCGCGTCAAACTTCGCGCCGATCTATGGAATAAAGGCGCTCCTTCCACGCGCGAACTGGCTGGCAAACGCGACATTATTGGTTCGCCTGAGCATCGCGCAGTAGCGCGCCAGGCGGTGCGTGAATCTTTGGTATTGTTGAAAAATAATGACCAGACCCTGCCAGTAAAGGTGAGCAGTAAAATTCTGGTCACCGGTGATGGCGCGGACAATATTGGCAAGCAGGCCGGTGGCTGGAGTATCACCTGGCAGGGTACCGGCAACGCCAATAGCGATTTCCCCGGTGCTACCTCCATTTACCAGGGTATTGCCAATGCTGCTAAAGACGCGGGCGGCAGCGTGGAGCTGAGCACCGACGGCAGCTACAAGACCAAACCTGATGTTGCCTTCGTCGTGTTCGGCGAAAATCCCTACGCGGAAATGCAGGGTGACGTTAGCAACCTGGCTTATACCAACAGCGCCGACCTGGCACTGCTTAAAAAATTAAAAGCGGACGGAATAAAAGTAGTTTCACTATTTATTACCGGGCGTCCGCTTTGGGTAAATCCCTACATTAACAGTTCGGATGCGTTCGTCAGTATTTGGCAGCCGGGTACCGAAGGTGAAGGTGTGGCCGATGTAGTCCTTGCCAAAGCTGATGGCAGTATCAACAACGACTTTAAAGGCAAATTGTCCTTCTCCTGGCCTGCCGATCCCAAGCAGTCACCACTGAATATTGGCCAAGCCGATTATCAGCCGCTGTTCGCGTTTGATTATGGTCTGACCTATCAGGATCACAAAAACCTGGAGCAGTTGAGTGAAACTGTTGCCACCCATGCTGATCAGGTGGCCGAGAGCCTGCCGATTTTCAAGCAGCGTCCTATGGCGCCCTGGCAGCTGCTGTTGTTGGATGATCGCAACAACATGCAAGCGGTGACTACCAGCCGCGGAGAAGTATCGACGCTGGTTGTCAGTTCGCAGGATTACAAAGTGCAAGAAGATGCGCGTCGCGCCCAATGGAATGGAACCGGTATGGGCACTCTGAGCTTTGGTGCAGAGCAGCGCAGCGATCTCACTCCTTACCTGCAGGCAGGTGCATCACTGGTGTTTGACTTCAAAGTTAATCAAGCACCGAGCGCCGATGCCAAATTGGGAATTTATTGCGGAACCGGTTGCGGTGCAGATTTTGCGATTAACTCGCTGCTAAACAACGCCACTCCAGGCGAGTGGACCAGCGCGGCAATTCCATTGAAATGCTTTGCCGATAAGGGCGTAAAAATGGATATGGTATTGGCTCCGTTTACCCTGAGCACCGCTGGCACCTTGGATGTGAGCTTGTACAACCTGCGCATCGAAAAATCCGCCGAGGAGTCCTGTCCACAATAACAAATTCACGTTTCTATTTTACCCGCTTTAACCATCGACCAGGTTGGCATCTCTGGTCGATGGCTTGCTAGACCGACGGCTCAACAATCAAACCTTCAAAATAACAATAGAGGTTAATATGAATATCAACACCGGGATAACCCGAAAACTTATGCTTTCCTGCTTGAGTATTGCATTCGCCAGCCTCGCGGCTTGCGGTGGCAGTGGCTCAAGTCATCATTCAAGTTCTTCATCCTCTTCCTCAAGCTCATCTAGCCAGGTGGTGGAATCCAGCAGCGCTAGTAGTGAGCAAGACTCCTCCACTCCAGCATCAAGCGAAGCTTCAAGCTCGGTTTCGAGTGAGGCCAGCAGTTCTGCGCAAAGTTCTGACTCCTCCTCATCGCTGGGATGGAAGTTGGTATGGAGTGATGAATTTGACGGCGATGCAATAGATCCCGCTAAATGGGGCTTTGAGCAAAACTGTTGGGGTGGCGGTAACGGTGAGCAGCAGTGCTACACCAATCGCAACGATAACGCTTTTGTGCAAGACGGTGTGTTAAACATAGTTGCCAAACGCGAAGATTTTACTGGCCCCAATGACCCCGAAGGTACCGGCTCCAGCAACTCCACCCTGCCTTATACCTCCGCGCGTCTGCGCACCAAAAATTTGGCCGAGTGGACCTATGGTCGCTTTGAGATTCGCGCCAAGCTTCCGCACGGACAGGGAACCTGGCCAGCGATTTGGATGCTGCCCACTGATTCGCTTTATGGCAACTGGGCGTCCAGCGGTGAAATCGACATTATGGAAGCGGTAAACCTGGGAACCCAAATGACTGTGGATAGCCTGTTGCAACCGCCCGAAACCCGAGTCTACGGCACCCTGCATTACGGTCGCGCCTGGCCGGAGAATGTATCTTCAGGTACCAGTTATACCCTGCCTGATAGCGCCAACCCGGCTGATGATTTCCATGTCTATACCCTGGAGTGGGAGGACGGTGAAATTCGCTGGTATGTAGATGGTGTTCACTACGCAACACAACGCAAATCCGGCTGGTATTCCCAGTACATGAATAACGGCGTACTTACCGATGCGCCCGACGGTGAGCCCTATGGTGAAAACTCCATGTATCACCTGTTGCTTAACCTGGCTGTTGGCGGCGCCTGGGCGGGCAATACCAACAACACAGGTGTAGACGAAAGCGTATTCCCACAAACCATGCAAGTGGATTATGTGCGTGTTTATGAATGCGAAGTGTCGCCAACTACCGGTCAAGGTTGTGCCACCATTGGCGATAATGCTGAATTGGTTACCGGTCACGCTCGTCCGGCGATAGGCGCGGTCAACCTGCCAGGGCCACCAGAATTTAAAATCTATGAAGATAGTTTGGCTGATGGCTTGGTCTTTGATAAATACGATCCTGATAGTTTCGTTACCTATTCCGAAGTGGACGAAACGGGTCGCGGCAAAGTGCTCAATATGGTCAAGTCCGGTGCAACCGGCAACTTCTACCTGAAAGTTAATGGCGACGCCGCAGATCTGCGCAACTGGTCCAGCGATTCTGAATTAATTTTTGATGTAAAAGTTAATAGCAAAGCAGCCGGTGCAAACCTGGTAGTTAAAATCGATAGCGGTTGGCCAAACGTCAGTGATGTCACTGTGCCTGTGGCCAATGTCGGTGAGTGGACAGAGTTCCGCATTACCCTGGGTGACCTGATTGCCAACGGCAACTCCTATGCCTCTGGTAAAGCGAGCCTGGCGGCCATTAGCAATTTGTTTGTGGTTGAGCCTACCGATCAAATGGATGTGTCTTTCGATAACATTCGCATCGAAGGTACTGCGAATACCTCTGTATTTGCAGCGCTTCCCTATTACGATATTTACTCCGAAAGTATTCCGGCCGACCTACAAATTCAAAGTTATAACCCGGACAGCACTGTTACCAGTGAGCAAATAAGCGATGGTGATCACGGCAACGTATTCCATGTGGTTAAAACTGGCGGTGGCGGCAATGTATTTTTCAACATTACCGCTGACCAACAGGACCTGAGCCACTGGGCTGCAAATGGCAAGCTTGTCTTTGATGTCAAAGTAAATAGCAAGGGCTCAGGCTCCAATCTGCTAATCAAACTGGATAGCGGTTGGCCCAATGTCAGCGACGTTACCGTTCCCACAGATACCATTGGCGATTGGTTTGAGTACAGCATTGACGTAGCCGACCTTATCGACAATGGCAACTCTTTTGCATCAGGCGCGGCTAACCTTAGCGCAATTACAAACTTGTTTGTCATCGAACCATCAAGTGCGATGGATGTGGAGTTTGATAATGTGCGCTTGGTTGTGCCCAGTAGCTACACCATATACGACGACGCACCCAATGCGGAATTGCAGATCCAAAGCTATAACCCAGACGGATTGGTTACCACATCATCCGAAGCGGAAACTGGTAGAGGCAATGTTTTCCGCGTGGTAAAAACTGCATCCGGCCAAGGAAATGCATTCTTTAATATCAGTGCAGAAGGTCGCGATATTACGGATTGGAGCAATGCTTACTTGTCGTTCGACTATAAAGTATCCAGTCATGACAGCGGCGCCTACTTGCTGATTAAAATGGACAGCGGCTGGCCGAACGTAAGTGATGTAACACCAGATATTCCCGCCGATACAGATTGGCACAGTTACCGCATTAAAGTGTCCGATTTAATTGCCGATGGCAACAACTATACATCGCAAGCGGATAAGGCCAATATCGAAAGCATTCTTAATCTGTTCGTGATTGAGCCACAAGCGGGTGCTATGGATGTTTCGTTTGATAATGTGAAGATTGAGTTGAATTGATAGCTACGGAAAAAGTCAGCCCTTATGGGCTGGCTTTTTTAATTGAAGAAAAAGTAACTATTCGCCATCCGCAAACCCTTCGCGGATAAATTCCGGCCATGTACCGTTAAACAGGATCAGATTACCGCTGATAACGACAAATAATTCTCAGGGCTCAAAAAAATAGCAGAAACGCTTGACCCGAGGTGTCTTTTGCGCACCCTTATAGCTCTTGGGAGCGAGGATTGAATGAAAACTCAAATGGCCTTCTGAGGTAGTACTTTCCCAAAGGCACTAATTTGAAGTTGGTCAGTCAGGCTTAGGTGACAAAGCCGTCAATCGACTGAATGCTCGACTATGGATTACACTAGGATTTAAAACACCAAGCCGGCGGTGGTTGGAAATGGCGGTTTGAATATATCGGTAATGCACCTCGGATTTAAATCAGCGAGCTGAATAATTATTGCTTTTGACTAAAATGGCGACAATTCAATTCTTTGAGATTTTTTACCGAACTAGTTGCATAAGGAGGCAAGCAATTATGGTGCGCATAAATATAAAATTTGCAGCTTCAATACTCTTGCTTTTTCAGATCTTGTTATCAAAACATTTGTTGTCTGATGAGTTTTTAATTCAAAAAGTTCAAATTTATAGCGGCGAGTGTGAGCTGGCATATGTTGGCGATGATGATTTTACCTCGAGTTGCCAGGGGACCTTAACGTTACTGTTTTTGCAAGATGAGCGAGTTGTATTTAGTTTTGAGCTTGGTCAGGGTGATGGATTATCATTCATTTCTGAGGTTGGACAGCTTAATTCATCTAAAATAAAAATAATTAACTCTAGCGCTAAATCTGAAATGTTAAAATCATCAGGCGAGTGTTTAATTTCTTCTAGTTTTTTCAATTTGGAAGAGGTTGACTGTAGTGCATCTTTGGGTGAAACACCCGTCAGAATTAGAGTGTCTTCGTTAAAGCAGTTATAGTTTTTAACTTCCTGTTAATGATGGTTATACTCTTTTAGTTCATTGGATGAATTTTCGTGAAAAAAAATTTAATTAAAACTAACTATATTGGCTCGCTTCTTTTCTTTTTCCTGCTTTTTGGGGCTTCATTTGCAAATGCAGCGTTAGTATTTACAGCGCCAAATCAAGATGCTGATGGCAGCTACACTCTTTCATGGACTGGAAGAGGGGCTTATGTAATTTTATATGAAAAGGTAAACGGTTCTTGGAAGTCGATTAGCGGTGGACAGATAAATTCGTATGCTGTTAGTGGAAAGTTGGAAGGTAGCTACGATTACAAGCTGGACAACTACTGTCAAACTGGCCCGTCAGTACCATATTTATGCGAGTCAGTTTTAAAAACAGTGACCGTTGGTACGGCAGCCCCAACAATTTCAGATGTTTTAAATACATCCATCAATGAAGATTCATCTAAAACGATAAGCTTTACTATTGGGGATTTGGATACCAATGTTTCTTTGCTGAATGTATCAGTCAGCTCTAGCAATTCCTCCATTATCCCTCTCTCAGGGCTTGTTCTGACAGGATCTAATGCCTCTCGTAATTTGACTATTACTCCCAGAGCTGATGCTTCTGGAACGGTAGAAATTACCATATCTGTGTCTGACGGTGCCAAGACAACCTCAAAAAAATTTAACGTTTATGTGATTTCAATAAATGATGCTCCTACGATTTCATCTATGGCGGCAAAGTCTATAAACGAGGATGCGACAACCGGTGCGCTTGCATTTACAGTTAATGATATTGAGAGTGGCGGTTCGCTAACAGTCAGCGCTGTTTCCAGTAATGCAGCGCTAATTCCCTCGAGTGCGATTATACTTGCTGGTAGTGGCGTCAACAGAACCGTAACAGTAACTCCCGCTACTAATCTATCAGGTAGTGCAACGATTACTTTGACAGTTTCCGATGGTGCGCTAACAGCATCCACACCGTTTTTACTAACGGTTAACGGGGTAAATGATGCGCCGACGATATCAAATATTTCAGATCGAACGATCAATGAAGACTCGTCAACGGGAGTGATTAGTTTTTCGGTAACTGATATAGATACTGCAAGTACGTCGTTAAGTGTTACAGCCTCCTCCAGCAATACTTCTCTAATCCCCAGTAATAATATAGCCTTAGGTGGAAGTGGTTCCACTCGGACTATAATCGTAAACCCGTCTGCAAACGCGTTTGGGGCTTCTACCATTACCGTAACTGTGTCGGATGGTCAACTAGTCGCGACCGACACATTTATTGTTACCGTTAACCCTATTAATGACGCACCGAGTATTGGTGCTATTTCAAATGTCAGTATTAACGAAGGTGTTGCCAGTTCAGGAAATCTTGGCTTCACCATTAGTGATATAGACACCTCAGTAGGCAATTTAACCGTATCTGCTGTTTCTAGTAATACAGGGTTGGTTTCAAATGCCAGCATAAATTTGTCCGGCACTGGAGCAGCGCGAACTATATCAGTTGAGCCTACAGCCCATGCAACTGGCACCGCAACAATTACAGTTAAGGTATCGGACGGATCTCTAACGGCATCAAGGGCTTTCACCTTTACGGTCGTGGATCTTCCTGCGCAGATTTTTTCCAGCAC
>CBINKF010000057.1:0-9906 GCA_966251115.1 uncultured Cellvibrio sp. | reverse complement strand
TGACCATCCCCGCGGGCATCGATGAGGGGCACCAGATCCGGCTGTCGAACGAGGCCGCCTGGGCACTGTTTAACAGCCTGGCGCGGGAGCTTGGCACCAAGCTCGAATCGGCGGTTTGGTTTGAGCGCGAGCGCCACTTTGGCGGCGACCATTCAGAGGAACACCTGGTGCGCATTGGGCCTTTTAGCCTCTAGCACGCTTTCACCCGAATTTTCATTGGCTTAACCGACCGCTGCGGCATTCCGCTGCAGCGACCGAACCAACAAGAGGAACTGTCATGACCATTTTTAACGCTATGGAATCTGCTGTTCAAAGTTACGCTCGCTCCTTTCCCGTGGTGTTTGAACGCGCGCGCGGAAGCTACATGTACGATGCCGAGGGCAAGGCTTATCTGGATTTTCTCGCCGGTGCCGGGTCGCTCAATTACGGTCACAACAACCCACTGCTGAAAAAGGCCCTGCTCGACTACATAGAGCAGGACGGCATCACCCACGGCCTGGATTTGCACACCGATGCCAAAGCCAAATTCCTGCACGCCTTTCGCGACCTGATCCTGGCACCGCGCGAGCTGGACTATCGCTTGCAATTTACCGGTCCCACGGGCACCAACGCGGTGGAGGCTGCGCTCAAGATCGCGCGCAAGGTCACCGGTCGCAGCAATGTGATTGCCTTTACCAACGGCTTCCATGGCGTCTCTCTGGGGGCGGTAGCTGCTACCGGCAACCAGCACCACCGCGGCGGCGCCGGTGTAGAGTTGAGCAACGTTACCCGCATGCCCTTCTGCGGCTATCACGGTCGCGACGTGGACACCCTAAAAATGATGGACAAGTTGCTGTCCGACCCCTCCAGCGGTGTGGATCACCCGGCAGCGGTCATCGTTGAAGCCCTGCAGGGCGAAGGCGGTTTGAATGTGGCGGAAAAAACCTGGCTGCAGGGCCTGGAAAAACTCTGCCGCAAACACGAGATACTGTTAATTGTTGATGACATCCAGGCCGGCTGCGGCCGCACCGGCACCTTCTTCAGCTTTGAGCCCAGCGGTATCCAGCCAGACATTATCACCCTGTCCAAATCCCTGAGTGGCTACGGCCTGCCTATGGCCCTGGTGCTGATTAAACCCGAATTGGACCAATGGCAACCGGGCGAACACAACGGCACTTTTCGCGGCAACAATCACGCCTTTGTAACGGCAACCGCAGCGCTGGAACACTACTGGTATTCCGATGCCTTTGCCGAGGAAATCCGCACCAAGGCCGCGCTGATCACCCAGCGCCTAAAAGCCATCAGCGAACAGTTTGGTGTAACCGAATTGCGCCCCAAAGGTCGCGGTTTTATGCAGGGCCTGGAGTGCCGCAGCGGCGATATTGCCGAGCAGATTAGCCGCGCCGCCTTTGTCCGGGGCTTGATTATTGAAACTTCGGGCAATCGCGGCCAGGTGGTTAAGTGCCTCTGTCCCCTCACCATCAACGAACAGGATTTAATGAAAGGGCTGGATATTCTGGAGCAATCCGTACGCCAGGTCTTTACCCACCAATCGGTCAGCAAAGCCGGCTAAATCCTTAGGTTTCACCAATTTCTCCCGCAGGCCGGCGACATCTTCGCCGGCCTGCCTCCTGTAATATTTGCGAGGTAATTTTATGATCGTCCGCCAACTGCAAACCGCCGAACAAACATCACGCCGCGTCGTTTCCCAAGGCTGGGAAAGCACCCGCCTGCTGCTTAAAGACGACAAGGTAGGCTTTTCGTTTCATATCACCACCATCTACACCAATGCCGAACTGCATATGCACTACCAAAACCACTTTGAATCGGTTTACTGCATTAGCGGCCAAGGTGAAATTGAAGACCTGGCAACCGGCAAAATTCACCCCATCACCCCCGGCACCCTTTATGTGCTGGACAAACACGACAAGCACATACTGCGCGCCGCCCAGGAAATGAAAATGGCCTGTGTGTTTAACCCGCCACTGCACGGCAAAGAAGTGCACAACACCGAAGGCGCCTACGAGCTGGAAGCCGAAACCATTAGCGAATAGGTAGCACCATGGCCAGGTCGATATACGCACAAGTTACCCTGCTGTTTAGCCTGCTGCTGGCGCACAGCCTTTGCTGGGCGGAGCAAAAGCCGCCAGCGCCAGATCAGCATCGGGACGAAAAGAACCAGCAAGTGGTTAATCAATTGCAGCAGCCGCTCTACACGCCATTTGTCGAGCGCTATGTGCTTGATGAACTCAAACAGCTGCGCATCGACATGGCCAATCAGCGCATCGAAATCAATCAGCAAATTACCGACCGGCAATTGGATTCGGTGGATAAAGGCGTGACCTATGCCACCAACACCATCACCTACTTTTTTTATCTGATCGCCGGTGTCAGCTCCATTTTAGTGGTAGTGGGCTGGACCTCGATTCGCGAAATTAAAGAGCGGATGCGCAACCTCGCCGACAGTGAAATCGGCAAATTAATTGATACCTACGAAGCGCGCCTGCGTGAAATAGAAAAGCAGTTGAGTCAAAAAACGCGGCATATCGATCAAAATCGCGAAGAGATAGAGCGCACCCAGGAGATACATTCGCTCTGGCTGCGCGCCGCTCAGGAAAATGCCGCGGCCAACAAATTGCCCATTTACGATCGCATCCTGCAATTAAAACCCGAGGACTGCGAAGCCCTCACCTACAAGGCCGATGCGGTTTTGGAGCTGAGCGAGCCGCAATGGGCGATCAACCTCTGCCAGCAGGCCCTGCGTCAGGACCCGGACAACGCCCACGCCTTTTACCAGCTGGCCTGCGCCTACACCTGCCTCGGGCAACACGAAGAGGCGCTGCGCTATTTGCAGGAAACCCTGAGCCGCGCCGACTCCTACCGCGACGCCATAGCGACCGACGCCGCCCTGGCGCCGCTACACGAGTTGCCCAGCTTTAAAAATTTATTACACCCTCACGCGGAGCACAGGAATCCGTCAGCCTAAAACAATAACCGGGTCAAGCATGAACAAGCCACAGCACAGAAATTTTCGCCTGAGCGCCGTCCCACAAATTTTTTTTACCGCCGCCGCTATTGGCATTTTGTTTGTGGCCTTTGCCATTCCCTTTCACCGCGAGTTCGCCAGTTTTTTTGGCCAACTGGGGGGATTTACCTTCAGGCGCCTGGGCTGGCTTTATGTGTTAAGCGTCAGCAGCCTGCTGATTTTTTTGCTCTGGCTGGCAGCCAGCCGCTACGGCGATATCAAACTGGGGCAGGACCATGAACCACCGGCCTATTCCACTGGCGCCTGGTTCGTAATGCTGTTTGCTGCGGGCATAGGCACAGTCTTGATGTTTTGGGGCGTCGCCGAACCGCTATCCCACTTTCACAAGCCGCCGCTGCTGGAGGTGGTGCCCGAAACCCGCGCCGCCGCCAAAACCGCCATGAATATTGCCCTCTATCATTTTGGCCTGCACACCTGGACTATTTTTATTGTCCCCGCTGTGGCCCTGGGGTATTTCAGTTACCGGCGCGGCCTGCCTATGCGTATCAGCAGTGTGTTTTACCCGGTATTACGCGAAAAAATCTACGGCCCCTGGGGCTGGACCATCGATGTGATTGCCCTGCTAGGTACTCTCTTTGGCGTTGCAGTTTCACTGGGCCTGGGCACATTGCAGCTGACTACCGGTTTGCAGCAGGTATTGGGAACCCCCAGAGCCGAATGGCTGCAAATGCTGGTGTTGGCATTGATCACCGGTATAGCAACTATCTCGGTCGCCCTGGGTTTGGACCGGGGCATTAAAACCCTGTCCTACATCAACATTGCCATTGCCTTGCTGTTGCTGGCCTTTATCGCCAGCCTGGGTCCCAGCCAATTTATTCTTGCCGGTACGGTACAGAATATCGGCAGCTACCTGCAAAATCTGCCCTGGATGTCGTTCTGGACCGAGGCCTACCAAGGCACCAGCTGGCAGCGCAGCTGGACGGTGTTTTACTGGGCCTGGACCATCAGTTGGGCCCCCTATATTGGCCTGTTTATCGCCCATATTTCGCGCGGGCGCAGTATCCGCCAGGTGATACTCGGCGGCCTGGGTGCGCCCCTGGCGTTTACCCTGATTTGGTTTTCGGTATTTGGCCTGTCCGCCATAGATCTGGAGATGCATCACCAAGTGGACCTCTACACCCAGGTTGAGCAAAACGTGGCTGTGGCCCTGTTCAGCTTTTTAGAGCACTTCCCGCTGAGCCTGATCACGTCGCTATTAAGCCTGGTTATTATTGTGATCTTCCTGACCACGTCGGCCGATTCTGCCGCCCTGGTCATGGACCTGCTCACCCGCCATCAGGATCAACCTTCGCACACCTGGCAGCGGGTATTTTGGATGCTGTTAATGGGTACTCTTTCCGCCAGCTTGCTGTTGGGCGGCGGCCTGCCGGCGCTGCAAAATGTGATTACCTCGCTCGGCTTTCCCTTTTGCCTGTTGTTGATATTTATGGCGGTAGTGTTAGTTGCGGCGCTTAAAGAAGAAGTAGATCAAAAGAAGCAGAAAGTCCAAGCTCCAAAATGACAAAAGCCGCTAAAAAGCGGCTTTCGTGCTGCAATCAGGCAAGAACTTGCTAATTGCCGTAACTCATCAGGCGCTGGTAGCGACGCTCCAGCAGTGCATCCAGAGGCTCTTTGCTTAGGCGATCCACTTGCGCCACCAGGCGCTCGCGCAGTTTTTGCGACATCTCCTCGATATTGCGATGAGCACCGCCCAATGGCTCAGGAATAGTCTCATCAACAATACCCAGATCCATCAACACCTTGGAGGTCACACCCATAGCCTGGGCGGCATCCGGCGCCTTGGCGACAGTTTTCCAAATAATATTGGCGCAACCTTCGGGGGAGATAACAAAGTAAGTGGAGTACTGCAGCATATTCAGGTGGTCGCCCACACCAATGGCCAGCGCGCCACCGGAGGAGCCCTCACCGATTACGGTACAGATAATTGGGGTGCGCAGGCGCGACATAACCGCCAGGTTTTGCGCAATGGACTCAGAAATACCGCGCTCTTCCGAATCAATACCGGGATAGGCTCCGGGGGTGTCAATCAGGGTGAGAATGGGGAGTTTGAAGCGCTCGGCCATCTCCATCAGGCGCAGGGCTTTGCGGTAGCCTTCTGGGCGCGGCATACCAAAGTTGCGCATTACCTTTTCGTGTACGGTGCGGCCTTTCTCTTCGCCGATTACCATAACTGGTTTGCCATCCAGGCGAGCTACGCCGCCAATAATGGCTTTGTCGTCGCCAAAGTGACGGTCGCCATGAAGCTCGTCAAAGTCGGTAAATACGCGCGAAATATAGTCGGAGGTATAGGGGCGCAGCGGGTGACGGGCAACTTTTACGATGTCCCAGGCAGTCAGCTTGCCGTAAATACTCTCAGTCAGCTTTGTGCTTTTTTCGCGCAACTTGGCGACTTCATCCGCAATATTTACGTCGGAGCTATTGCCAACCAATTGCAGTTCTTCGATCTTGCCTTCCAGTTCGGCAATAGGCTGTTCAAAATCCAGATAATTCAGATTCATATCAGGCTCTTTGTCTGGGTAGCAAACTACCGTTGATTTTTAAGCGGGCTGGGCCGGTGCTAATGCCAGGCGTTATTTCTGCCGAGCACCGACGGGATTGGGGCGCTACATTACGCGAAAAGGGCCGTTTAGTCGACCTTTTCGCGTGACCGAGAGGAATTTTAAGCAGTGTTGTAAGCTCTTATCAGATAAGTATTTATTTGCCACTGATATGTGTGTTAAGCGCCTGTAATATTTGTCGCCGATTTATCAATCCCACCAGTTTCCCCGCCGATACCACCGGATAGTTTTTAGGTTTGTTACCGAGCATGGTTTCGGCAATTTCCAGAATGCTGGTGTCCGGGGTTACGGTGAGCACATCGCTGCGCATAATTTTAGTCACCAGCGAGGGCTGCTCGTGATAAAAAGCGCTGTTGAGCATTTCTTTCATGCAGTCCTGCTCGGACACAAAGCCCACCACATGTTCGCGGTTATCAATAACGGGGGAACCGGTAACCCCCATATTTAACAGATGATCGACAACCTCTTTGACATTTGCAGTATCGCGAATCGCAGGGACGTTGGACTGCATATAATCTTTGACGAGAATGGACGACATGACACACCTCCTGTTGCCTTTGTTATGACGGCGGAGGTCGGAAGAACTCACCGCCGTCCTCTGAGTGTAGCCCTGGCGATGTAACTGCGCCCCTTTAGGGCAGATGGAAAGGAGTTAATTTTTAGATCGAGTTTATCTATGGTTAGGCGGGGTTAGCGTTTTGAACTATGGGAAATTGCATTCTCCCGCTGTCGCTCATTGCCCGCCGTCAATGCGCCCGAAGCAATAAACTCCGCGCTTCATTTATCAATAAATTTAGTAGTGCAGGCTGACATTTTTGGAGCCGTATTGATCGCGCAAACGCGCCAGCAATTCATCCTCCGGGCGAATTCGCCAAGCGTCACCCAGGCGCAATTGCGCCCTGGCGTCCGAGCGCTGATAGTGTATAACAACCGAGCAGCGGGCCTCCTGCTGTGGCGAGCTGCGATAGGGGTCCAGGGTTTCGCTCAATTGCTGCACCGCATTGCTGGGCAAATGCCCCGACTCCAACACCAGCGACAATTCGCGCGCTTTTTCCTGACGCACATCCTCCAGCAGGCGCACATTCTCGGCACTCATTTTTAACATGCCCGAATAATCGTCAAAGCGCACCTGCCCGGTAATTACCAGCAAGCCATCCTTCAACAAAATATCGCGTGCATTGGTGTAGGCTTCGGAGAAGAGCGTAATGTCCATGCGCGCAGTGCGATCGTCGAGGGTGACAATCGCCATATTGTCTCCGCGCTTGGTTTTTACAATGCGCTGGTTGATGATCAGGCCGGCAATGGTTTGCGTGGATTTTTCCGGTTTTAAATTGGAGATGCGCGAACTCACCAAGTGGCTGAGTTCACTTTCATATTCGTCAATGGGGTGGCCGGTGAGATAAAGCCCAAGGGTTTCTTTCTCGTTGTTAAGGCGCTCTTTAATGGTCCAGCTGCGGGTGCGATAAAATTCGCTGTAAACATCGCCGCGCGACGTGTCCGCTGCAATCACCTCGCCAAATAAATCCATCATACCTGCGTTGGTATTCGCTGCGGCCTGCTCTGCAGTTTTAACGGCTTCACCAATGGCCGCAAACATAATCGCGCGATCCTGATCGCGATTGTATTGCGCGGTTTCGTAAGTTGGGCCGAGGCTGTCGGCCGCTCCCGAGCGAATAATCGCTTCGAGCGCGCGCTTGTTAACTTTGCGCGCGTCGACTCGCGCGCAAAAATCGAATAGATCTTTAAAGGGGCCACCCTCGTTGCGCGCGGCAATAATGGATTCCACCGGGCCTTCACCCAGGCCTTTAATCGCACCCAGGCCGTAAATAATGCGCCCGGCATCATCCACCGTAAAATGAAACTCTCCCGAGTTGACATCGGGCGGCATAAGCTTGAGTTTCATCTGGCGGCACTCTTCAATGAAGGTTACCACCTTGTCGGTTTTATCCATGTCCGAAGACATAGTCGCCGCCATAAAGTGCGCGGGGTAATGCGCCTTCAACCAAGCGGTTTGATAGGAAACTATCGCGTAGGCTGCGGAGTGGGATTTGTTAAAACCGTAACCGGCAAACTTTTCCACCAGGTCGAAGATTTTCATCGCCAGGTCCGGGTCTACCCCCTGACCTTTTGCCCCCTCGGCAAATACCGAGCGCTGCTTGGCCATCTCCTCCGGTTTCTTTTTACCCATAGCGCGACGCAGCATATCCGCGCCGCCGAGGGTGTAGCCCGCCAGCACCTGGGCGATCTGCATTACCTGTTCCTGGTAAACAATAACGCCGTAGGTGGGTTCAAGCACTGGTTTTAACGAGGTGTGCTGGAATTTTGCATCGGGATAAGCAACTTCGGCGCGACCGTGTTTACGGTTGATAAAGTCATCCACCATGCCCGATTCCAAAGGCCCCGGACGGAATAGCGCCACCAGTGCGATAAGGTCTTCGACGTTATCGGGCTGCAAGCGCTTGATCAGGTCTTTCATACCGCGCGATTCCAACTGGAACACGGCGGTAGTTTCGGCGCGCTTGAGCAACGCAAAGGTTTTGGGATCGTCCAGCGGAATGCGACTGATATCGAGCGGCTCTTCGCCCTTTTTTAGGCGCTGCTTGTCGATCATAACCCGCGCCCAATCGATGATGGTGAGGGTGCGCAAGCCGAGGAAGTCGAACTTCACCAGACCGGCTTCTTCCACGTCGCCCTTATCGAATTGAGTTACCAGACCAGCGCCACTTTCATCGCAAAACAGCGGCGCAAAATCGGTGAGTTTGGTGGGCGCAATAACCACACCCCCGGCGTGCTTGCCGACGTTGCGGGTCAAGCCTTCCAACTGCACCGCCATCTCCCAGATTTCCTGGGCGTCGCCATCATTGGCTAAAAACTCTTTGAGTTGCGGCTCTTCTTCCAGCGCCTGGGCCAGGGTCATGCCCGGTGTAGGCGGAATTAATTTCGACAGTTTATCGGCCAAGCCGTAGGACTTGCCCTGCACACGCGCCACATCGCGCACCACCGCCTTGGCCGCCATGGTGCCGAAGGTGATGATTTGGCTTACCGCATCGCGGCCATAATTATCCGCGACGTAAGCGATCACCTTATCGCGGTTGTCCATGCAAAAGTCGATATCGAAGTCGGGCATGGAAACCCGCTCCGGGTTGAGGAAGCGCTCGAACAGCAAATCGTATTCAAGCGGGTCCAGATCGGTAATTTTTAACGAGTAGGCCACCAGCGAACCGGCCCCCGAACCGCGCCCCGGCCCCACCGGAATATCGTGATCCTTGGCCCACTGGATAAAGTCCATCACGATCAGGAAGTACCCGGGGAAGCCCATCTGGATAATAATATCCAGCTCGAAATTAATGCGGTCCTCGTAAACCTTGCGCCGCTCGGCGTAATCGGGCGCGGATTTATCCAGAATTTTTTCCAGGCGCCAGTCGAGCCCCTCGTGGGAAATTTTGCGAAAGAATTCGCCTTCGGTCATGCCCTCGGGCACCGGGTATTCGGGTAAAAAGTATTTGCCCATTTGGATGGTGATGGTACAGCGTTTGGCGATTTCAACGGTGTTGGCGATAGCTTCGGGGATATCGCTAAACAGCTCTATCATTTCGTCTGCCGAGCGCAAATATTGTTGATCGCTGTAGCGGCGCTCGCGACGCGGGTCGTCAAGGGTGCGCCCCTCACCGATACACACGCGCGCTTCGTGCACTTCAAACTCGCTGGCTTTGATAAAGCGCACGTCGTTAGTAGCTACCACCGGACACTGAAGCTGATCCGCCAATGCCACAGCCGCGTGCAAATGATTTTCGTCGTTTTCGCGCCCAGTGCGCTGCAGCTCCAGATAAAAGCGATCTGGAAAATCGCGCATCCAGGTTTGCAGCAATTCCTGCGCCTGCTGCGCGCGACCGCCGAGCAGTGCCATGCCCACATCGCCGAATTTTCCGCCCGAGAGTGCAATCACGCCCTCGCTATATTCCTTGATCCAATCGCGCTGAATATAGGCCACACCCTGCTGCTGGCCGTGGCGCCAGGCGCGCGAAATTAATTCGATAATATTTTTGTAGCCCTGATTATTCATCGCAAGCAGGGTGAGCAAGGTGGCCTTGCCTTCGCCATCGCTACTTGCTACCCAAAAATCGCTGCCCGCAATCGGCTTAACCCCGGCACCCTGGCAGGCTTTATAAAATTTAATCAGGCCGTAAAAATTGGTTTGATCGGTGATGGCGCAGGCGGGCATCTCCAGCTCTACCAGCTTTTTGGTGAGCGGCTTAATTCGCACCAGGCTGTCGCTCAGTGAAAACTCTGTATGCAGACGCAAATGGACAAAATTGGCAGCGG
>CBINKF010000056.1:0-10030 GCA_966251115.1 uncultured Cellvibrio sp. | reverse complement strand
ACTCCTGCAAGCGGGCCGCTCCGCCAGGCGGGCGGCCCGGGTTAAGCCCAGCCCTAGGGGCGCGCAATAGTCCAGTCGGTGTACTCCCCGTTTACATCGCCAGCGGCTGAATCGCCGAGGTAGAAGTAGAGGGGTTTGCCTTTGTAGGCCCCCTGCTTTTCACCGGTAGAGCGGGTCACCAGGGTGAAGTCGCCAAAGGCTTTGGCATCGGTAGCGGCGTAGAGCGCGGGCCAGGTGATGAGGCAACCGCCGTTACAGGTGGCCTGGTCAAGCGGGTCCTTATCGAAGGTGTAGAGGGTAAAATCCTGATGGCTGGTGTCGGCATCGCCGCTGGCATTGACCAGGTTGCCGTGGGCAATCAGCAGCGCGGCCTTTTGGGGGTGCACACTGACGGTGACGGGAGCGATACGCGCAACATGCCAGGTGCCATTGACACCCTCGCCATTGGTCTCACCCGCCTGGGTATCACCGGCAAAGAAGTAGAGCGGCATGCCATTGAGCGCCCATTGCCATTCGCCGCTGGCGCGTTGGATTAATGAGTAGGGCGCTGTGGCCTCCGCACCCTCATTGGCCATAAGTGCCGGCCAATTGGTCAGGCAGCCAGCGCTGCAGTTGCTCACCCCGGCGCTGTCGTTATCGAAGGTGTAGAGCGCAAAGCCATCGCGCGGCGCACTGCTGGTCACTTCAACGGCATCCTGGGGGGCGGCGGTTTTTACCAAACCGGCTGCGCCTATATAGCTGCCCAGTGTGGTGCTTGCCAGGGTTTGTACGGGTTCGGGGCGCGCCAGGTGCCATTTGGCAATGGCTTTGCCCGTGGTTGCGCCAGCCGTGCTGTCACCGAGGAAGAAATAGAGGGGTTTACCCTGGTACGCCCACTGGCGGGCGGTCCCCGCCGTCCCCATGCTGCGCTCGATAATGCTGTAGGGCGCCTGCGCTTGGTCATCTGTGTCCGCCAGCAGCGGCGGCCAGTTTTCCAGACAGCTGCCGCTGCAGTTGCTCACATCGGTAGTGTCATTATCGAAGGTGTAAAGACTAAAACCTTCACGCACCTGGGACTCAGCTTTAAAGGCGCTGTTGTCGCCGTCGGGCACACCCACCAACACCTTGCCGGACGCCACCAAATAGTCGCCATCGGCGCTATTGAGCTGGGGCTCGTTGAGTAAAACTGGCTGATAGCTGGCGACATGCCAGGCATCATTCACGCCCTCCCCGCTGACATCGCCAGCGGCGTTATCGCCGACAAAAAAGTAGAGCGGCTTGTCGCGCAGTGCGAACTGAAAGTGGCCGTCATCGCGGGCAATAATGGACAGCGGCGGTGTAACTGCAATTTCATTGCTCTCCGCCAACAGCGGTGGCCAGGCGGTAATACAGGCGTCTGACGTGCAGGCTGAGCTGCCCGGTGCATCTGAATCAAAGACATAGAGCGTTTTATTGCTGCGATCTTCCATGGCGGTGCTCAGGGTGCTATCGCTACTCAACAGCACTTGCACCATGCCCTCGGCGGCGACATAAGTCCCGCCCATGGTGGTCACGGATTTGGCAATGGGTACCACCGCCATGGCGCTGGAGGAGGCGAGGCTGCTGGAGTCTGCACTGCTGGATGAAGAGGAACTACTGGTCAAAGAGGAACTGGTGGCCGGAACAGAACTGCTGGAAAGACTGGAGCTGCTCGACTCAACGCTACTGCTCAGGTAACTGCTGGTGCTTGAATAATTGCTCGAGTCGTAACTGCTTTTACTGGAATAGCCATTATTGCCATACCCACCGCCTCCACCGCAGGCACTGACGAGCAGTGCGAGCAGGCTGAGCCGGCCAAGGAAGGCCACACCGGTCAGTGTTGGCGTTAAGCTGAATTTACCCATGATCATTGTCCTCGAAAAATGAAATGTTCGAAGGGATCTACGGGTGAGCTGCAGAAAAGTTGCAGCTGGGGGGAAATCATCTCCCGCAGCGGCAATCACAGTTGGTGCTAACAGGCCTGGGTAGGGCGATTAATAGGAGAAAATTTCCTTGTCCGCTGTTTCCAATACGCGCACAATACTGTATGTATAAACAGTTGTTGGAGGGGATATTGTGAGCCAGGATAAATATCGCAGTGAGCATCAGGTCAGTCATCTCGAAGAGCATCAAACCCCCTGGATTGCCAAGCCGGACCAGGCGCTAAAGGGGCGCGGCGCAGTGGGCAATCTCGCGGGTCGCTTTGAAACCCAATTGATCGAAGCCATAGACGACGGCTGGTGGCGCGGTGAAGACGAGGCCGGCCAGCCCCTTAAAACCCATATCACCCCTGAAACCGCCAAAACCATTCTCACCCGCAACCAGTCGCCCGACCTGCCCTTTTCGGTGTCGCTCAACCCCTATCGCGGCTGCGAGCACGGCTGCATCTACTGTTTTGCGCGCCCCACCCATTCCTATTTGGGGCTGTCGCCAGGGCTGGATTTTGAAACCCGGCTCTATGCCAAAACCAATGCCCCGGAACTGCTCAGGCGCGAACTGGCGGCCCAAAGCTATCAGCCGGACGCCATCATGCTCGGGATTAATACCGACGCCTATCAACCCTGCGAGCGCCAACTCAAGCTCACCCGCCAATGTCTGGAGGTGCTGGCAGAGTGCCGCCATCCGGTGGGCCTGATCACCAAATCCGCGCTGATTGAGCGCGACCTGGACCTGCTGGCGCCCATGGCGGCGCAAAACCTGGTGATGACGGCGATTACCATCACCACCCTCGACCATCAGGTGGCGCGCATTCTGGAGCCGCGCGCCGCCGCCCCCAGCCGCCGCCTGGAAACTGTGCGCCGCCTGAGCCAGGCGGGGGTGCCAGTCTCAGTTAACGTGGCACCGCTGATTCCCTTTATTACCGAACAGGAGCTGGAGCGGGTGATGGCGGCGGCGGCCGAGGCGGGCGCGGTAAGCCTGGGCTACACCGTTTTGCGCCTGCCCTGGGAGCTGAACCCGCTGTTCCAGCAGTGGTTGCAAACCCACTTTCCCGAGCGCGCCGAGCGGGTGATGAACCGCATTCGCGATCTGCGCGGCGGCAAGGATTACGAGGCGACCTTTGGCAAACGCATGAAAGGTGAAGGAGTTTGGGCAGAGCTGATCCGCCAGCGCTTTAGCAAGGGCCTAAAACGCTTGGGGCTGGATAAGGGCAGCTATCGCGTATTGGACTGCTCGCAGTTTCGCAAACCCCTGGCAGTACCGCCGCGTGAAATAAGCGCTGGTCAGGGCGATTTATTTGCCTAAACTCAGGCAATCCCGGCGATTATTGGCGCTTTAAGGTTGGGATCTTGTAAAATCCCGTCACCATAAGCGCCCTGGGTGACCTGTACCCTCTAAGCGCCGAGCCCTACAGAGAGACCCCCATGAATAAACTCCTGCCCCTGGTGGCTTTGGCCAGTTTCAGCCTAAACAGCTACGCCGGCCTGTTCGATGTTTACCACAACCCGGACGGCAGCACTAAATGGCAGTTTGTCGCCAACACCACCGGCGGCCTGATGCTGATCTCGCTGGTAATCGGCTTCTTTTTCCTGATTCGCGCCCACAGCCGCAGCCTGCGCGCCAACCGCGCCCTCAAGGAAATCAAAACCCATTTGGAAGAACGCGTTATAGAGCGCACCGCCTCGCTGCAGCAAACCACCGACAAGTTGCTGGAGCGCGAGGCCTACATCAGCCGCGTGGTGGATGCCATGCCGGTAATGCTGATAGGTTTGAATACCCATCTGGAAATTACCCGCTGGAACCACAAAGCCGAAGAGATAACCGGCCGCCCGGCCAAGGACGTTTTAGGGTTAAACCTGTGGAGCGCCTACCCCAAAATCACCCTCACCCAGGAACAGGTGCGCGAGGTACTCGACAGCGGCGAAACCCTGCACCTTAAACACGCCCAGCGCGGCCAGTACAGTTTCGATATCACCATCTATCCACTCGATAAACAGAGCAGTGGCCTGGTGATTATGGTGGCGGACGTCACCAAACAAGTGAGCGCCGAAACCAAACTGGCGGAGCGCGATAAAGTGTCCGCCATGGGCGAGCTGGCCTCGGCCATGGCCTTTGATATCAGCCGCCCCATAGACACGATTTTTGCGCGCGTCTCCAGCGCACGCCAGGAAATCGAGGCGGCGGAATTGGGCGAAGTAAAAGAATTTTTATTGCAGGAAGTTGAAACCGTGCGCGCCAGTGCCCAGCGCGCCAAGTCAATTGCCGAAAATTTATTGGAAGTGGCTGGCAGCTACCGCGAGCAAAAGCAGTCTGCCCAGCTTGCGCCCATTCTGGATTCGGCCGTGCAAATGGCGAGTGATCTATTTAATGACGCCAGAGGTCTGGATTTTCACCAAATTAATATTGAGCGCCATTACGCTGCCAACCTACCCGCCGCCCCCTGCTTTCCGGTGGAGCTGGAGCAGGTGTTGGTGCGCCTGCTGCGCAATGCCTACTACGCCCTGAATGCGCGCTCTCAGCAGCCGGGGTTTGAACCTAAAATTCGCCTCGAGCTGAGCGAGTTTTACGACAGCCTGTGGATTAAAATTGCCCACAACGGCGAGTGCTTATCAGCCGCGCAGCAGCTGGAAATTTTCCAGCCTTTCTTTGCCCTGAGCAGCGACGCCGCCGCCTGCCCGGTGGAGCAGCGCCTCTCTTATTCCTACTACATCATCACCGATCACCACCAGGGCCAAATGGCGGTAACCTCCGATGAGCAAAACGGCACTTGTTTTAATATTCAATTAAATTTGGTGTAAGCAGAGGAAGCAACAAGCCATGGAAATTTGGCAAACACTCGGTATAGAGCCCACCCATAAATTGCGCGCGATTAAGCGCGCCTATCCGAACATTTCTAAGAGTAACTAAGATGGAACTAAGTGCACTGCTGAAGGAACTATACCAGGGCGCCAAACACTGGAACGCCTGGCGCAAAAACTTTAGCCCGCTACAAATTAATCTGGATGGCATACAGCTGGAGCAGATGGATTTGAGCGGCTATGACCTGTCCAAGCTATCGCTGCGCAACGCCAAAATCACCCGCTGTAAATTTCATCGCGCCGATTTAATCTCGGCCAACTTTGAAGGTTCGCTGCTGCGCGAGAATGATTTTTTCCAGGCCAAGATGATTGCCTCGCGCCTGGTAAACTGTGACCTCACCGGCTCCAAACTCCAGGGCGCCAATTTGCTGACGGCGATAATGCAAGACACTCGCCTGGAAAAAATCGATTTTCGCGGCATGGATTTAAGTGGCCTCTCGCTTAAAAAAATCTCCCTGGCGGGCAGCAACCTGGAAGGCCAGCAGCTGGCGCGTATCGACTTTACCGGCAGCAACCTGGCCGGGGCGAGTTTTCGCAATGCGGATTTAACGGCGGCGATTTTTGTGAACACCGACCTGCGCGCCACTCAATGGGAAAACGCCAAGCTCGAAGGTGCAGTGTTTAAAAATGCCAATTTGCAGGGCGCCAATTTAAGCTGGCTGGAATTGCGCGCGGTGGATTTTACCCAGGCGAACTTACTGGACGTGGATCTGCGCGGTAGCAATTTGATTCGCACTAAACTGGGCGAGGCGGATATCACCGGCGCCAAGCTGTGGAAAATTGCCACCCAGGGCTGGAGCATTGCCAATATTCGCTGTGAATACGCCTACTGGGATGAATCGGGGCAGGATAAAACCGGTTATCGCAGCCACGAATTTGAGCGCATTTTTGCCGAGGCGATTAATATCGAGCTGCGCTATCCCTATCGCCTGTCTGATCACGAACTGGCCACCCTGCCGATTTTTATCGAACATTTAGCGGCGGTGCATTGGGGCACGATTATTCGCCTTAAATCCATTACCGATGTGGCCGGCGGCGCGCTGGTAAAATTTATTGTGGAAGAAGTTGGGCCGCACAACCCGGCGGAATTAAAAGACCAGCTGCAGCAGGAGGCGGAGCGCATCCAACTGGCGCAGCTCACCCTGCGCAACAACTCGCAATTGCATTTGCAGCTTAAAGAAAAAATCGCCGCTATTCGCGAGCAGTTTTGGCCGCGCCTGCTGGAGCTGGCGGTGGACCACGAGCAGGACCAGCTGCGCAACCTCACCATATTGTTTATGGATTTAAAAGATTTTTCGCGCTGGGATCAGGAGCAGATTTCCGAGCGCCTGGCGCTGTTTCGCGGGCTGGTGAAACCTGTGCTTAGACAGTGGGGCGCGGACCATCCCAATATGGAAGGCGACTCGCTGCGTATTACCTTTAAAAACGCCACCACCGGGCTCTCCTGCGCCTGTATGTTGCGCGATGTACTGCGCGCCGCTGGCTTTCAGTTGCGTATTGGCATGGAGCTGGGCGAGGTGGCGGTTATCCACAACGAGGTGACCAATATTCCCGACCTGGAGGGCAGCGCGGTGAATATGGCGGCGCGCATCGAGGCCGCCGCTGCACCGGGTGAGCTGCTGGTGAGCCCGCGCGTGCGCCACTATGCCGAGCGCAGTAATCTGTTCAGCTTTCAGCCGCGCCGCGTGCCCCTGAAAAAAGCTATTGGCAGTTTGGAGGCAGGCGACCAGGTGGAGTGTTTTGCGGTGGAAAGGCTTTCGTAAAGCTAGGCCAGCTCCGACATGGGTAAGCCGTGAATTTCATGGCTGTTTGCGTTACATCAAATCTGCCAAATTTCCCCCTGGCTAGAATGCGCGGTTTTTTAAGCCGGAGCCATCATGTCCAGCCCAACCCCTTCCGCTGTGAATACCGAACTTCTCTCACCCGCCGGCAGTCTCAAAGCCTTGCGGCTGGCCTTTGCCTACGGCGCCGATGCGGTTTACGCCGGGCAGCCGCGCTTTAGCCTGCGAGTGCGCAACAACGAATTTGACCTGGATAACCTGGCGATCGGCATTAACGAGGCTCACAATCTGGGCAAAAAACTTTACGTAGTGACCAATATCACCCCCCACAATGCCAAGCTGCGCGACTTTACCCAGGCGATGGAACCTGTGGTAGCGCTTAAGCCGGATGCGATGATTGTGTCCGACCCGGGCGTGATTGCATTGATGCGCGAGCAGTTCCCCGCTATGCCGCTGCACTTATCGGTGCAGGCCAATACCCTCAACTGGGCTGCGGTAAAATTCTGGCAGTCGGTAGGTATTGAGCGGGTGATTTTGTCGCGCGAGCTGGGCCTGGAGGAAATTGCCGAAATCAAACAGCGCTGCCCGGAGATGGAGCTGGAGGTGTTTGTCCACGGTGCCCTGTGCATGGCCTATTCCGGTCGCTGTTTAATTTCCAACTACGTCAATCGCCGCGACCCCAACCAGGGCGCCTGCACTAACGCCTGCCGCTGGGAGTATCACACTCAGGGCGCCTGTGAACAGCAGCAGGAGTTAATTCCCGCGCAACAAATAGGCGCGGAAAATCTCGCGACTGAAATTCAACCGCGCGCGATTTTTGTGGAGCAGGCTGAGCACCCGGGCGAGCTGTTTGCGTTGGAGGAGGACGAGCACGGCAGCTATCTGTTTAACTCCAAAGACCTGCGCGCGGTGGAGCAGGTGCAGCAGCTGATAAAAATCGGAGTGGACTCGCTCAAAATAGAAGGTCGCACCAAATCGCCCTATTACGTGGCGCGCACTGCGCAGGTGTACCGCCGCGCCATTGACGACGCCCGCGCCGGGCGCCCGTTTGACCCCGAGTTGCTGCGCGAGTTGGACGGCCTCGCTAACCGCGGCTATACCAGCGGATTTTTACAGCGCCACAGAGCGCAATTGCAGCACGAGAGCCAGCGGAAAGAGGAGCGCCAGATGCAAAATTACGCGCGCGGCAACTCTATTGCCGAGCAGCAGCAACTGGTGGGTGAAGTCTGCGCGCAGGCGAGCGACAATGCGCTGTGGATTGAAGTTAAAAATCGCTTTAGCGCCGACGATGAATTGCTGCTGTTGACGCCCGCTGGCAATCAGCGCTTTACCGCCCAGCAAATGCTCGATAAAAATCTGCAGCCCACTCAGGTCGCGCCTGGTTCGGGCCACAGAGTCAAACTGCAATTGCCTTTTGCGGTGAATGGGCGCGATGCCATGCTCATTAAAATTCACCGGGGCTAAGCTGGTGACGCAAAAAAACCAGCCAGTTAGGGCCAGTGAATTTGTATGGATTGATGACTCCTGCATCAACTGCGATATGTGCGTGCCCGAGTGCCCTAGCGATTCCATCCATATGATCGGCAGGCACTATCAAATCAACGAACAGACCTGCATTCGCTGCGAGCATTACTATCAATCGCCCACCTGTATCGAAGTCTGCCCCATCGGCAGTGTGCGAATACTGCCGCTGCCAGCTGGCTAGCCTGGCATGTCACCAGGGGCAGGCTAAGTGCTATTATGACGGCCTATTGATTTCACCCGACGAGTGCCGATGAAAATACCCCCCCGATTGCAACCCCTGGTCAATGATGGCCTGGTCGATGAAGTTCTCTACCCGTTGATGAGCGGCAAGGAAGCGCAGGTTTTTGTAGTGCGCGCCAATGACGAAATCCGCTGTGCCAAGGTCTATAAAGAGGCCAACAAACGCAGCTTTAAACAGGCGGTGCAGTACCAGGAGGGGCGCAGTGTGCGCAATACCCGCCGCGCGCGCGCCATGGCCAAGGGCACCCGCTACGGCAAAAAAGAGGTCGAAGCGGCCTGGCTCAATGCCGAGGTGGAAGCCCTCTACCGCCTGGCAGACGCTGGCGTGCGCGTGCCCAAACCCTATTGGTTTGTCGATGGTGTGCTGATGATGGAGCTGATCGTCGACGAGGAAGGCGACCCCGCGCCGCGCCTGGATGATGTGGCCTTCGACCCGGACACCGCGCGCGACTACCACGGGCGCATGATGATGGAGATTGTGCGCATGCTCTGCGCCGGCTTAGTCCACGGCGACCTGTCGGAGTTTAATGTGCTGATCGATGCCGACGGCCCGGTAGTAATCGACCTGCCGCAAGCGGTGAATGCCGCCGGTAACAACAGCGCGCAGATGATGCTCAGCCGCGATGTGAGCAACATGACCCAATACTTTGGCCAGTACGCGCCCGACTTGCTGGTGAGCCACTACGCCGAGGAAATCTGGGACTTGTTTGAACACGGCAATTTACACCCCAACGTAAAACTCACCGGTGAATTTGCCCAGGCCAGCGTCGACGCCGATATTGCCACCATGATGCGCATTATCGAAGATGCCAAACAGGAAGAGGCAGATAACCGCGAGCGGGCCCGCATGGCGCGCGACGGGGAATTTTAAATTCCCCGCATAAACAAGTTTACGCCGGTGTAGCCAGGCCGCGCTGCACCGCCGGGCGCGCTAAAAACTGCTGCAGCACCCTGTCCACTTCGGCAAAGTCGCCATAGCCCACCAGCTCGCCTGCGCCGTAAAAGCCAATCAAATTGTGCACCCAGGGGAAGGTGGCAATATCCGCGATGGAATAATCATCGCCCAGTAACCAGTTTTTACCCTTGAGCTGCTGATCCAATACTGCCAGTAAACGGCGCGACTCGGCCACATAGCGATCGCGCGGGCGCTTGTCCTCATATTCCCTGCCGGCGAATTTGTGAAAAAACCCAACCTGCCCAAACATGGGACCTATGCCACCCATTTGAAACATCAGCCACTGGATAGCCTGATAGCGCTGCTGCGGATCGGCGGGCAGCAAGCGCCCGGTTTTTTCTGCCAGGTAAAGCAAAATAGCGCCGGATTCAAACAGTGCCAGGGGCTGGCCGTTGGGGCCCTGGGGGTCGAGAATGGCGGGAATTTTATTGTTGGGGTTAAGCGCTAAAAATTCAGGTGACAACTGGTCGTTAGTATCAAAACTGACCTTGTGCATCTCGTAAGCCAGGCCCAGCTCCTCCAGCATAATAGAAACTTTTACGCCGTTGGGGGTGGCCAGTGAGTAGACCTGTAACCGCTGCGGGTGCTGTGCTGGCCATTTGCGAGTGATGGGAAAATCGGCAAGGGTTGGCATTGGATAACTTCGCTTTAGTGGTTTTTTCGCTTTAGTGGGTTTAAGGACATAAGCTAACCCTAACATCTGGCGTAAAAAAAAGGCCAGCGATTGCTGGCCTTAA
>CBINKF010000055.1:0-10286 GCA_966251115.1 uncultured Cellvibrio sp. | reverse complement strand
CCCTGCGTCCAGGGGACGGCATCATTCACTCCTGGTTGAACCGTATGTTGCTGCCTGACACCGTAGGTACTGGCGGCGACTCGCACACCCGTTTCCCCATCGGTATTTCTTTCCCGGCGGGTTCTGGCCTGGTGGCATTCGCTGCCGCTACCGGCGTTATGCCATTGGATATGCCCGAGTCAGTCCTGGTGCGTTTCAAAGGCGAACTGCAACCCGGTATTACCCTGCGCGATCTGGTTAACGCCATCCCACTGTACGCCATCAAGCAAGGCTTGCTGACCGTTGAGAAGAAAGGCAAGAAAAATATCTTCTCTGGCCGCATCCTCGAAGTGGAAGGTCTGCCAAACCTTAAGGTAGAACAAGAGTTTGAGATCTCTGACGCCTCTGCCGAGCGCTCTGCGGCGGGTTGTACCATCAAGCTGGACAAGGCGCCTATCATCGAATACCTGACCTCCAACGTCACCATGCTGCGCTGGATGATCGAACAAGGTTACGGCGATGTTCGCACCCTTGAACGTCGCGCGCGCAAGATGGAAGAGTGGCTGGCCAATCCAGTGCTGATGGAGGCTGATGCCGACGCGGAATACGCCGCTGTTATCGATATCGACCTGGCGGACATTAAAGAGCCTATCCTGGCTTGTCCAAATGACCCAGACGATGTGAAAGTGCTGTCCGAAGTACAAGGCGCCAAGATTGATGAAGTGTTCATCGGTTCCTGTATGACCAACATTGGTCACTTCCGCGCAGCCGGCAAGCTACTGTCTTCTACCAAAGACGAACTGTCTACCCGCCTGTGGATCGCCCCACCCACCAAGATGGACCAACACCAGCTGGTAGAAGAAGGCTACTACAGTATCTTCGGCGTTAAAGGTGCGCGCACCGAGATGCCCGGCTGTTCGCTGTGTATGGGTAACCAGGCTCGCGTAGCGAAAAACTCTACCGTGGTTTCCACGTCCACCCGCAACTTCCCCAATCGCCTGGGCGAAGGCGCTAATGTATACCTCGCCTCAGCCGAACTCGCCGCTGTTGCCGCAGTAATCGGTAAGCTGCCCACCCCCGAAGAGTACTTGGGCTACGCCGCTAAACTGGACAGCATGGCAAGTGATGTATACCGCTACCTGAACTTCAACGAAATCCAAAGCTACCAAGAAGCGGCGGATGAAGGTAAGCGCATTGCAGCAGTAGAAATACAAACTGTTGCAGTTTAAAAATCAAAAGAGCGCCAAAAGGCGCTCTTTTTTTGAAAATAAAAAGCTGCAAGAATAAATAACGCGAAACAAAAGATAAAAAAATAGGCAGCCAATGGCTGCCTATTTTTTTGATGTATGCTTTTTATGTCAATAAAAGCCTGGGTACTATTTAATTTCCGCCTGTTCCTTAAGCATTTGTTCGTAACTGGAGTATTCGCCTTCACCGAAGATGTTACTAACCTGAGCAATCATTGCACTCTTTTGATCTGCAGCCCCTATGTCTTTCTCGCTACCCGGGTTCACTGCCGATAAAGCGACAACTGCAAAATCCCCCTTATTGGTAACAAAACCATCCACACTCGGCTGCACTGCCGGCTTTGTCATAGCAAAAGCAAAGTGCTGTACCTCTGCGTCAAAATTACCACCATTTCGTTTGGCGCTGGCAGCGACATGCAGCTCCTCCCCCTGAGCTTTTGCAATATCGGCCAAGGAGCTGCCATCACGCAATTGGGCAACTAATGACTGCCCCAGCTCGCGAATCGATTGACGGGCTTTTTGCTCGGTCAAACTGGCAACAATTTGAGCTTTAACCTCTTCCAGTGGACGCAGGTGGGCTGGTTGATAGTCTGTCTTCTTAAGCACCAACACACGGCTTGAGTCGAACTCAACTGGATCGCTGCTATTACCTTCTTTTAAAACCTCATCCGAAAATGCGGCGTCAACAAACAACTTATTGGAAGCTACACCCTTGCCATTGGCGCGAGAAAAGAGTCCGGTATTATGTACTTCCAGGCCAAGTTCTTTTGCAACCTCACCCAGATTATCTGCGGTGAAGGACTTGTCCTTTAACTCGTCCATTTTGGCCACGAAAATATTTTCGGCCTCTGCGCGCTTAAGCTGATCCTCGATGGCGGCCTTCTGCTCATCAAAGCTGGGAGCTGTTGTACCACGCGCCGAGATCAGCTTGATAAAGTGTGTACCCGCATCAGATTTGACTGGGCTGGAAATCTCCCCCACCTTTAATCCTGCCAGTGCTTTTTCAAATTCGGCAGGAAAAGTATCGCCTTTGGTAAATCCAAGGTTGCCACCCTGATCTTTGCTCCCCTGATCATCGGAAAACTCTTTTGCCACAGCCGCAAAGTCAGCTCCTGCGGCAAGTTTTTCGGACACCTTTTTAATTTTTTCCGGATCGTTATCTTCAATCAGGATATGAGCTGCTTCGCGTTCAGGTGCGGCCACAAAGCTGGACAGGTTCTGCTCATATTGCTTGCGAATCTGCTCTTCCGAGACAGACACCCCTTTCATAAGGTCGGCAACGCTCAGATCGATATAATCCACTGCAACTTCATCTTCGCTGGTGTAGGTAGCGGGATTTTTTGCGTATTCGTCACTAATTTCGGCGTCGGTAATCTGCACCGAGGCTTTAACTTTGTCAGCAGGAACAATAAGGTAGGAAAAATCGCGCGTCTGATAACTGAGCGCCACTAAATCATTGAATTCATCCACTGTGGTAAAAGCACTGGCAGAAACACCCATGTGCAATTGATTCAATACCATATCCTTTTGCAGCTGCTGTACAAAGGTGGAGTGGGTATAGCCCATGCGTGCAAGCGCCTGCTTATACATATCCGCGTCAAAGGTGCCATCTTTATTTTTAAAAGAGGTGCTTATTTGCTCACTGATAGCCGCAGGACCCACTGCCATGCCGCCATTGAGCGCTGTTTGCGCTAGTACTTCACGGCGAATCAAATTTTGCAGAACAGGCTTGCTTAGATACTCGTCGGTAAGAAATTCGGCTGGAACCTGATCGCCATAGCGATTCATCATGTCCTGCTTTTGGCGAGCTATAGCGCGATTAAGCTCAATCTTTGAAATAGACTCGCCATTGACTTTGGCAACTCTGTCTGCGCTCGGGTCCCAATTAAACAATCTTTCGACACCAGCCAGTGCAAAAATTACCACCAAGGCGCCAATAAGAATGAATGAGATAATACCTCGGGAATTGTCTCTAAGATGTTGTAACATGGAGGACTCCAAACGCAAGCGTCCCATACGCCCGTCAATTTAACTGTGAATTCAGATTATGTCCGGCGGGTCTGAATTTATTAGATTTACACCCAATCCGGATTAAAAAAAAGGCGCACTGGAATGCGCCTTTTTGATGCCCTAACTACGGGAATCTATAAGCCTATTAGCTCGATTAGTTAACCGCATCTTTGAGCGCTTTGCCCGCTTTAAAGCTGGGAACTTTGGCGGCTGCAATTTCAATTTCTTTGCCAGTTTGTGGATTGCGGCCAGTGCGCGCTGCGCGCTCTTTAACGGCAAAAGTACCGAATCCAACCAATACAACAGAGTCACCATTTTTAAGGGCACCAGTGATACTTTCCACTACCGCGTCGAGCGCGCGTCCGGCAGCCGCCTTGGGAATATCTGCCGATGCGGCAATGGCTTCAATCAGCTCAGTTTTGTTCACACTTAACCCCTTTAAATAATTATTTGTTCAACAATATCAACACAGGGCAACTTGTTCCTGTATGGCCTTTGCCCTGCGTTACCGAAGCAGCAAATTGAACTGCGATTTATACCAACTGAACCCAGGAGGGTCAAGGAAAGCTTTTTACTTTATGCATTTCCTCACAGGCGAGCATAAAAAATGCTCAAAATCTAGCGATCTTGAGCATTTTAAGTGAGCAGAACCAAAGGTTAGTGCGTGCTGGGACGATTTTCGCCATCGCTCTTCTGTGCCGCCTTCTCAAGCGCACGATACTCTTCATCGGTGAGTGGTTTGGGCCGGTACTGCAGAGCCACTTCCAACACCTCATCAATCCATTTGACTGGCTTAATAGCTAAATCCTCTTTGATGTTCGCCGGGATCTCTTTCAAATCGCGTTCATTATCTGCGGGAATAATGACGGTTTTAATTCCACCCCTATGGGCTGCCAGTAGTTTTTCCTTTAGCCCACCTATGCGCAACACTTCTCCGCGCAAGGTGATCTCACCCGTCATAGCAACGTCGGCGCGCACAGGAATACCGGTTTGCACCGAAACCAGCGCAGTACACATCGCAATCCCTGCACTTGGGCCATCTTTTGGTGTGGCACCCTCAGGAACATGGATGTGGATATCAACTTTTTCGTGGTAATCCGGCGCTATACCCAGAGATTGACCGCGAGATCTAACCACCGTTAAGGCCGCCTGGATGGACTCCTGCATAACATCGCCCAGAGAGCCAGTCTTGATAATTCGTCCCTTACCGGCAACGGCAGAGGCCTCTATGGTCAGGAGCTCACCACCAACTTGCGTCCAGGCCAAACCGGTAACCTGCCCTATCTGATCCTTGCTTTCGGCTTTACCGAAATCAAATTTATGCACACCAAGCAGGTCTTCGAGCGAGTCAGGTTGCACAACAAAGGCTGAAAGATGCTTGTCCTTAACATGCTTGGTAACCACCTTGCGACAAATTTTTGCTATCTCCCGCTCCAGACCGCGCACCCCGGCCTCACGGGTATAGTATCTGACGATATCGCGAATTGATTCCGGTTCGATTAACAGCTCATTGGCTTTGAGGCCATTAGCTTTCATCTGTTTGGGAATTAAATAACGACTGGCGATATTTAACTTTTCGTCCTCGGTGTAACCTGGGATACGTATTACTTCCATCCGATCCAGAAGCGGGCCGGGAATATTCATGGAATTGGAGGTACACACAAACATCACATCGGACAAATCATAATCAACCTCTAAATAATGATCATTGAAGTGATTATTTTGCTCCGGATCCAAAACCTCCAGGAGCGCAGAAGCGGGATCACCGCGATTATCCATGCCCATCTTGTCAATTTCATCGAGCAAAAAGAGCGGATTTTTCACCCCTACTTTGGCCATTTTTTGAATCAATTTTCCAGGCAGCGAGCCAATATAGGTTCTTCTGTGGCCGCGAATCTCTGCCTCGTCGCGCACCCCCCCCAAAGCCATGCGTACAAATTCGCGGTTAGTAGCGCGCGCCACCGACTCTCCCAGCGACGTTTTACCCACACCTGGCGGTCCAACCAAACACAGGATTGGACCTTTAACTTTTTTAACTCGCTGCTGCACTGCCAAATATTCAAGAATGCGCTCTTTGACCTCCTCCAGACCGAAGTGATCTTTGTTCAGAACTTCCTCTGCCTTGGTCAGGTCGTGACGCACTTTACTGCGTTTACTCCAAGGCACGCGCACCATCCAATCAATGTAAGCACGCAGCACCGAAGCCTCAGCCGACATTGGCGACATCATCTTTAATTTGTTTAGCTCTGCCCTGGCTTTTTCTTCAGCATCTTTGGGCATAGCGGCAGCTGATATTTTTTTCTCCAGCTCATCGAACTCACTGACGTCCTCACCCAGCTCACCCAACTCTTTCTGGATTGCTTTGATCTGTTCGTTCAGATAGTACTCGCGCTGGCTTTTTTCCATTTGCTTTTTAACACGACCGCGAATTTTCTTTTCCACATGAAAAAGATCTACCTCTGCTTCAAGTAGCCCAAGCAGATGATCTATACGTTCACGAACATCGGCCATCTCCAAGATAGATTGCTTTTTGGGTAGGTCGAGAGTGAGATGAGCGGCAATAGTATCTGCCAGGCGGCCCGGGTCGTCGATTCCGCTCAGGGAGGTAATAACCTCAACCGGCACCTTTTTGCTCAGATTAACGTATTGTTCGAACTGACCAATAGCTGACGCCACTAGCGCCCGCGCCTCAGTACCACTAATCACCTCGGCGGGAATAATGCTAGCATTGGCGCGAAAATAAACATCAACATCTTCAAATTTTTCAATTTTGGCACGTTCGCGGCCTTCGATAAGAACTTTAACAGTGCCATCGGGTAGCTTAAGCAATTGCAGGATGCTGGCGACTGTACCTATGCTGTAAAGATCTTCTTCCTGGGGCTCGTCTTGCTGCGGGTTTTTCTGTGCGACCAACAGCACCTGCTTGTCGTTTGCCATAGCGCGCTCAAGCGCCTCTATCGACTTGCCTCGTCCAACAAACAAAGGGGTTACCATATGCGGGTATACAACCACATCGCGCAGGGGTAATAGTGGAATTTCGTGGACAACAGATTCCTGTAGGGTATCAGCGGACATTATTTCCTCTCTCATTCGAATAAGGCAAAAATCTTGCCTTGCGATACCCTAAGATTGGGGGCTGATCTGGGGAATTACAAGTTTTAGAAACACAAAAAGACAAAAAGAGCACCTACGCGCTCTTTTTGTCTTTTTGTGGTAGTTCCGGTAAACCAACTAGTCCTCGGAGGAGGCCGCCTTGGCTGGCTTTTCGCTCTGCTCGTAAACCAAAATAGGCTCTGAGTCCCCTTTAATTACCGACTCATCCACCACCACTTTTATCACATGCTCCTCAGAGGGAATGCGATACATGGTATCGAGCAGCACTGACTCCATAATAGAGCGCAGGCCGCGTGCGCCCGTTTTCCGCTCTAGAGCCCGCTCGGCGACAGCGTCAAGTGCATCTGGTCGAAAGTCAATTTGCACGCCCTCCATATCAAACAGTTTGGCGTACTGTTTGGTGAGAGCATTTCGAGGCTCGGTAAGGATTTGCACCAAAGCCGCCTTATCGAGTTCGTCCAGGGTGGCAATTACGGGTAAACGACCTACAAACTCAGGAATTAATCCGTAGCGAACCAGGTCTTCCGGCTCCAACTCGTGCAGGGTTTCGCCAAAGTTGCGCTTGTCGTCCTTGCTCTTAACTTCAGCACCAAATCCAATACCCCCTTTTTCCGATCTGTCGCGGATAACCTTGTCCAAACCAGCAAAGGCGCCACCGCAAATAAACAGGATATTAGAGGTATCCACCTGTAAAAATTCTTGCTGTGGATGCTTGCGCCCACCCTGTGGTGGCACCGATGCAATTGTACCCTCAATAAGTTTTAACAAGGCCTGCTGCACGCCCTCGCCAGACACATCGCGGGTAATAGATGGGTTATCTGACTTGCGCGAAATCTTGTCAATTTCATCAATGTAAACTATGCCTTGTTGGGCCTTTTCTACATCGTAATCGCACTTTTGCAGCAGCTTTTGAATAATATTTTCAACGTCTTCACCAACATAACCCGCCTCAGTCAAAGTCGTTGCATCGGCGATGGTGAATGGCACATCCAATAACCGCGCCAGAGTTTCAGCCAGTAGGGTTTTTCCGCTTCCGGTAGGGCCGACCAGCAAAATATTACTTTTGCCAAGCTCTACTGGCTCTTTTTCCTTGTTGTTTTTATCGCCGTTACGCAACCGTTTGTAATGGTTATAAACCGCCACGGCCAAAACCTTTTTGGCTCGCTTTTGGCCAATTACATACTGATCGAGAATTGCGGAAATCTCATGGGGCTTGGGCAGTTTATCTGAGCCACCTTCCGAAGCGCTTTCCTGAATTTCTTCGCGAATAATGTCGTTACAAAGGTCAACGCATTCATCGCAAATGAATACGGAGGGCCCGGCAATTAATTTGCGAACCTCGTGCTGGCTCTTACCACAAAAAGAGCAATAAAGAAGTTTTCCGTTTTTGTCGCCAGAGTCAGAGGTGTGATCGGTCATTGAAACCTCTCCATCAAATCGTATGTTTCGTATATCTGGCCAGAATTAAAATATTCAAGCCTAAATTCCTAAGCTAACTTTGGCGTTGCAGAAACCCAAAGTCAGCCTTTGTTAAAGCGCTCCCTATTTGGGCGCTACAACTCGTTTCTCGATTACCTGGTCGATTAGACCATAGTCTTTTGCCTGGTTTGCTGACATGAAATTATCACGCTCAGTATCCACCTCAATCTTCTCAATAGGTTGACCTGAATGGAGCGCCATAAGTTCGTTTAGGCGAGCTCTGATCTTCAAAATCTCCTGCGCCTGAATATGGATATCCGATGCCTGACCCTGAGCACCACCACTGGGCTGGTGAATCATTACGCGTGAATTGGGTAGACAAAAACGCTTGCCCTTTGCACCCGAGTTGAGCAGGAAGGCTCCCATGCTACAGGCCTGACCAATACACATCGTACTAACGTCTGGCTTGATAAACTGCATGGTGTCATAAATGGACATGCCGGCAGTTACCGATCCGCCCGGTGAATTAATATACAGATGAATATCCTTGTCAGGATTTTCAGCTTCCAGGAATAACAGCTGAGCCACCACCAGGTTGGCCATGTAATCCTCCACCGGGCCAACCAGAAAAATTACCCTCTCTTTCAACAGGCGAGAATAAATATCAAAGGAGCGCTCACCGCGTGCTGTCTGCTCGATAACAATTGGCACTAAGCCACTGTTTAATATGGAAGATTGGGATTTTAAGAACTCGTACGACATCTCGATTTTTATCCTTATGAAGCACGTTGCTTCGATCCGGGAACCAGTTATAAGTCACCAGAGAGCTTAACCCGTGATGGGATTATATGCCAGTCAAAAGCGGAATTTAGCGGAGGATTTAGCGAGGGGAAAGCCGCAAAACAGGCGTTTTGCGGCTTTTTTGCGCGATTAGCGTTGAGCGTTAGCTTTAATTACTTGGTCGTAGCTGGTTTCGACGTCAGTGACCTTTGCCTTACCAAGAATGTGATCCACCACTTGATCCTCAAGCACTGCAGACTCGACACCCGCCATCAGCTCCGCATTGCTGCTGTAATACTCAACAACTTCCTGCGGCTCCTGGTAGGTAGACGCGATTTCTTCGATCATGGCGCGAACACGCTTGGTATCTGGCTTTAATTTCACCGACTTAACCACTTCGCCAACGATCAATCCCAAGGTTACACGGCGCTGAGCCTCTTCCACGAACATGGTATCTGGCAGCAGCGAATTAACATCAAAGTTTTGCTTTTGGCCGCCAAAACGCTGCAGCATTTGGTTGCGCAACACCTGAATCTCATTGGACACCAGCGCCTTAGGCACCTCAACCTGATGAGAGGCAATCAGCGCGTCCATCACCTGCCCCTTAACCTTGGCTTTCAGGGCATTCTTCAGCTCGCGCTCCATATTGGCTTTGACTTCCTTGCGGAATTGTTTTTCGCCACCTTTTTCAACACCAAACTTAACAAAAAATTCCTTCTTGAGCTCAGGCAACACCGCTTCGGAGACCGAGTTAAGGGTAATGGCAAACTCAGCCTTGGCGCCTTTTAGTTCTTCCGAGTTGTAATCTTCCGGAAAGGTGACTGAAATGGTTTTTTGATCGCCAGCTTTCATGCCCTGAATACCTTCTTCAAAGCCGGGGATCATCGAATTGGAACCGAGAACGAGATTGTGGTTGTCCGCCTTGCCACCGGCAAACTCAACGCCGTCTTTGGTGCCGACAAAATTAATATTAACCTGGTCGCCCTCGGCAGCTTCACGCTCAACCTGAGCCCAGGTAGCTTGATGCTTGCGCAACACTTCAATCATGTTGTCGACATCAGCATCAGTCACTTCGGCGCTTTCGCGGGAGATTTCGTAAGCCGAAATATCGCTCAGCTCAACGCTGGGATAAACCTCAAAAACCGCAACATATTCCAGGTCTTTTCCCGCACCCAATTGTTTGGGCTGGATAGCCGGTTGGCCGGCGGGTTTGAGATTTTCTTTTTGCACGGCAGCATAGAAGGAGCGGCTAATCACATCGCCAACTACTTCTTGACGAATGCCAGCACCAAAACGCTGCTTCACGATTGACATGGGCACCTTGCCCTTGCGGAAACCTTTGATGTTGACGTTGCGCGCAGCGTCTTTCAAACGGTTTTCAACTTCGTTTTCTACCTGCTCGGCGGGCACGCCAATGGTTAAGCGACGCTCAAGTCCAGAAGTCGTTTCAAGTGAAACCTGCATATTTGCCTCGTGAAATAAACTGATGAGATAGCTCAATCGATTGGCATGTCAACACAAAAGCAACATGCCTAAATATGGTGCGGACGGAGAGACTCGAACTCTCACACCTCACGGCGCCAGAACCTAAACCTGGTGTGTCTACCAATTTCACCACGTCCGCATGAAGCGCAACTGCGCATGAAAGATCGCAAAACTCTAAATCACTGATTTTTATAGAATTTTATAAAAACATTGTGGCCCAAGCCGCGAAGGGTGCAGATTTTGCCACAGTCA
>CBINKF010000054.1:0-10480 GCA_966251115.1 uncultured Cellvibrio sp. | reverse complement strand
CAGCCGCCTGGTTGATTCACAACACCCCAGAACTCAAGCCCGCTTGATCAACCCAAACAAATGAACAAGGGAGCCGAGGCTCCCTTTTTTATCACTCCTGACTCGCCATCTCCGGCCTATGGGCCAGCCCTCTTGTCCTTTTTATTAGGCGCTCGAATGGTATTGGTCGGCCCAGTCGAGGCGCGCACTATTATGCTGGAACTGAGCAGGCTCGCCGGCAGTTGAATATCCTTGCCACGCAGTTGCTTTAGCAGCAGATCTGTAGCCTTTTTTGCCATCTGGCGAATCGGTTGTCTGATGGTGGTCAGTGATGGCCATATTTGATGCGCAACCGGAGTATCGTCAAATCCCGCGACCGATAACTGCGCTGGTATTTCCAGCCCCAATTGGTGTGCCGCCATCATTACCCCAGCAGCCATATCATCGTTAGCGGCAAAAATTGCAGTGGGCCTCTGCTTGGCCTGCAAAAGTCTTCGTCCGCAACCCTCGCCCGATTCAAAGGAGTTATCGCCAAACTCCACCAGCGCGTCGTTAATAGGTATTTGATTTTCCACCAGGGCCGCTTTGTAGCCTTCAAAGCGCAGGGTAATCGCCCGGTGATCCGGGTGGCCGCAGATAAAACCAATACGCGTATGGCCCATGGCAATCAATTGGCAGGTCATATCATAGGAGGCTTCAGCATCGTTGGTTTCCACATAGGGTGAAAGATGCTTTTCCTCAGTGGGAGCAACACGAACGAAAGGAATCCCCATATGTTTAAGTTTATTGATCACGTCCATATTGTCCGAAATCGGCGGGGTCAACATAACGCCATCCACTCGCTTTTCCAAAATCAACTCACTGACGTCGTTAATTAACTCAGGGTCGCGGTGGTTTGCCGGGTGTACAACCAGCTCGTAACCCTGGGGACGACAAATTTCCAGTACCCCCTCCTGAATATCCAAAACGTAATGCGCGCCCGGTTGACCGTAAACCAGGCCCAAGAGATAAGAGCGATTGCCGGCCAGACTGCGCGCCGACAAGTTGGGTCGATAATCGAGCGAGGCTATGGCGGTTTCGACTTTTTCGCGGGTCGCAGGGCGAACATTAGGTTCGTTGTTCACCACACGCGACACAGTTTTAATCGAAACACCGGCAAGTGCGGCTACGTCATCAATTGTTGCTTTTGCCATTTTTATCCAATCTTAGCCGGCCAGATGACCAGCAAACCTGAAAACGATTTCCCACGCTAGGTGTGGACACCAAAATATTATTGTCAAACTTACCACAAGTTAATTGTGTATGTCTTTTATCACAAGTCATTGTAAAACGGGGATAAACCTTGTGACACAAGCCCTGAGCTTGGATTATAGTACCGCGCTCTTGACACTTGCGAGCAAAGGCTTTGCTGCCGAAAAGTGCCAATTTGAAGACCATACAACGACAACTAGCAAATCATAACAACGAGGTAATAAACCATGGCCAGCGTACCCCAGGGCGCGTCAACAAACTACAGCGCGACAGAGTCCAATAACAACGCCATCCCACTGACGATAGTAACCATTTTGTTTTTTATGTGGGGCATGATCACTTGCCTCAATGACATTATCATTCCCCACTTGCGCAGCGTTTACACCCTGAACTACACCCAGGGTATGCTGGTGCAATTTTGCTTTTTTGGTGCTTACTTTGTAGTGTCGCTGCCAGCTGGCATGCTCATTAAAAAAATCGGCTATCAACGTGGTGCAGTAACAGGTTTAATTATTGCAGCCTGTGGCTGCGCACTTTTTTATCCTGCCTCCACCAGCGGGTATGCACTTTTCCTGTTTGCATTTTTCATTCTCGCCGCCGGCATCACTATTCTGCAGGTTGCGGCAAACCCCTATGTCACCGTGCTGGGCCCTGCACAAACGGCATCAAGTCGCCTTAACCTGACCCAGGCATTTAACTCTTTAGGCACTACCATTGCGCCTTGGCTGGGCGGTATTTTTATCCTTGGTGGCGCGCTCTTAACTGCTGACCAACTGGGTGCACTCAATGCCGCCGAACAGGCTGCTTATCGCGCGGAACAAGCCGCTAGCGTTCAAGGCCCTTATATAGGTCTCGCCATTGCGCTGTTGAGCCTGGCAGTATTTTTCGCCCTGGCCAAGCTGCCTAAAATTCAACATGAAGATGCGCCCGAGCTCTCCGCTGATGTAGCTTCCAACAAAGAGTCGGCACTTTCTCATCGCCACCTCCTGCTCGGTACCATTGGCATTTTCTTATACGTAGGTGCCGAAGTTGCCATTGGCAGCTTGCTAATTAACTTCTTTGGCGAAAAAAATATCGCAGGATTACAAGAAGCAGAAGCCGCTCATTTTGTGAGCTACTATTGGGGCGGAGCAATGATTGGCCGCTTCATCGGCTTTGCGGTTATGCGTTATATCAGCCCAGGTAAAACACTTGCCTTTAACTGCCTCTGCGCTGTAATTCTGGTACTGACTGCCACCTTTACTGGCGGCAAATTGGCGATGTGGGCGATTATTGCCGTCGGTTTATTTAACTCGATTATGTTCCCGACTATCTTCAGCATGGCGCTGCACAATCTGGGAAAATACACCAGCCAGGGCTCAGGTTTTTTATGCATGGCTATTGTGGGTGGCGCACTGGTGCCACTCATTCAAGGCGCACTGGCAGACACTATTGGCTTGCAGTTGTCGTTCATGTTGCCAGCTGCCTGTTATCTCTACATCATGTATTTCGGTATTAAATACGCCAGCCTTCATAAATCTGCTCCTAACACTGAGCCGGGGCATATTTAATCATTAAAACGAAGGGCGCTGCGGCGCCCTTTTTATTGATGTTTCCAACGCTCAAAAGCCCTCTGATCTTTTGGATTTTCACGCAACCACTCTTCACCTTCTGCACGCTCTTCCTTTTTCCAAAAAGGTACGCGAGTTTTTAAAAAGTCCATCATAAACTCCGCCGCTGCAAAAGCCTGTTCGCGATGGCGGCTGATGACGCCCACATAAACTATCTGATCCCCCAATGACAAGCGCCCCACCCTATGCACTATGCGAGCAGAAACCAACTGCCAGCGCTGACGCGCCTCACTCATAATTGCCTCAAGGGATTTTTCGGTCATGCCAGGATAGTGCTCCAAGGTCAGCGCCCGAACTGAATGATCAAGATTCATATCCCTCACTCGCCCAACAAAAAATACCACAGCACCTCCCTGCTGGTCGTCAGCAATCAGCGCCTGATACTCAGCACCCACATCAAAATCGCCCTCCTGTACCGCAATACTAAACATAGCTAGCCTCCGGTTACGGGTGGAAAAAAGGCGACTTCATCTCCGGCATTAAGCGCAGTATTACCTTTGACGTATTCCTGATTAACAGCAGCTAAAAGATTGGGGCGAGTTAACGCTGACTGCCAATTGGGATGCAACTTCAGCAACTGGGCTTTTACATCTGTCAGTGTGTAAAGCCCTGCACTGGGCAACTCTAGTTGCGCACAATTAAGATCCTCACGCAATTGTGCAAAAAACAATACTTTAATGGTTGGGCTCATAAATCCTGTACCTCATTGCGCTGGTAGTGTCCGCGCCTGCCACCGGATTTTTCCAACAGACACACCGACTCAATCACCATGCCCATATCAACCGCTTTACACATATCGTAAATTGTCAGGGCGGCGATACTGACTGCAGTGAGCGCTTCCATCTCCACCCCGGTCTGCCCAGTCAATTTGCAAAAGCTGGTAATTTCCACCAGCGATTCTTGCTCATCCAATACAAAATCCACCGCCACCTTGCTGAGCGCCAGGGGGTGACACAGGGGAATCAAATCAGCACATTTTTTTGCCGCTTGAATTCCGGCGATACGCGCAACCGCCAACACGTCTCCCTTTTTTAAACTGTTGGCGCGGATCTGTGCCAGAGTGTCCGGTTTCATACGCACGCGGGCTAGCGCGCGCGCCTCGCGCACAGTTGCCGCCTTATCAGACACATCCACCATACTGGCGTGTCCCTGGGAATCTATATGAGTAAGAGTCATGAGTCTCCATCGGGGCGCAGCTGTCGCCCTCATGCAACTTGAATGTATAACGGGTATGATACTGCACCCGTAGCCGGGGAACCCATATCACCCGGCTTTTCTGCCTTTTTCTATGCAAGTTTTACCCGCATGACCCTAGACTCGAATCCACCGCCAAAACTTGACCGTCGCTTTACTCTGGCTCCGATGATGGAGTGGTCCACCTCCGATTGCCGCACCTTCTGGCGTATGCTCACGCGTAAAGCCGTGCTCTACACCGAAATGGTCACCACAGGCGCGCTCATTCACGGCGACCGGTCCCGGTTTCTCGATTACAACGCCGCAGAACACCCACTGGCATTGCAACTGGGCGGTAGTGATCCCAAAGCATTAGCCGAGTGCGCGCGTATCGCGCAGGATTGGGGTTACGACGAGGTAAACCTTAACTGCGGTTGCCCCAGTGATCGCGTGCAAAACGGCAAAATCGGCGCCTGCTTGATGGCGGAGCCCGAGCTAGTTGCAGAGTGCATCGCCAGCATGCAAAACGCCGTCAAAATCCCGGTCACCGTTAAACATCGCATCGGTATAGACGATATGGAAGACTATGCCGGGCTGGTGAACTTTGTGTCCACTATCGCGGCCACCGGCTGCGATACCTTTATTGTCCACGCCCGCAAAGCCTGGCTGAAAGGCCTTAGCCCCAAGGAAAACCGGGAGATACCGCCGCTGCAATACGACAAGGTGGTACAACTCAAGCGCGATTTTCCCAGGCTAAATATCATTATCAATGGCGGAATTACCACCCTGGATCAAACCCAGGCGCTGCTCGAAGAGCTGGATGGCGTCATGATCGGGCGCGAAGCCTACAGTAACCCCTATTTGCTGGCGGAGGTCGATCAGCGCATCTATGGCGACAAGCGCCCGGTAATTAGCCGCGCCGAGGTGATGGAGCAGGTTTTTGCCTACTGCGAGGAACAACTGGCCAGGGGCGCGCGTCTTAATCACATCACGCGCCACATACTTGGGCTCTACCAGGGCCAACCGGGCGCTAGATCCTTCCGCCGGGTGATTAGTGAGCAGGCACATAAGCCAGGCGCGGGAATCGAGGTACTGAAGCGCGCTTTAGCGGCCCTAAATGAGGTACCATTAGCCCAGGAATAGGCCCAGGAATAACCAGCGATTGCCTTGCAGCCAGCAGTGGCGATAAACCACTGCTTCCAGCTAAGAGTCAAAACGACTATAATAATCCCCAACGGCAATTAACCCCGACAATCAACCACTTGGATTTGAGACAGGATTACCACAGTGACTAGCAAACTTGAACAACTGAAGCAGTTTACCGATGTAGTAGCCGACACAGGTGATATTGAAGCAATTCGCCTCTACAAGCCGTTGGACGCTACCACCAACCCATCCCTGGTATACAAAGCCGCGCAAATGCCGCAATACCAGGACCTGCTGACCGCCGCTATTGAAGCCGCCAAAGGCATCAGCAACAGCGCCGAACAACTGAGCGCCGCTTGTGACCACCTGGCGGTGGGCATTGGCCGCGAGATCCTCAAAATTGTTCCCGGCCGTATCTCCACCGAAGTGGATGCGCGCCTCTCGTTTGACACCCAAGCCAGTATTGCCAAAGCGCATCAGTTAATCGACCTCTACGCCCAGGGCGGCGTGGATAAATCCCGTGTACTGATCAAACTGGCTTCCACTTGGGAAGGTATTCGCGCCGCCGAGGTTCTGGAGAAAGAAGGTATCAACTGTAACCTGACGCTGCTGTTTGGTTTTAACCAGGCCGCAGCCTGTGCCGATGCCGGTGCATTCCTTATTTCCCCCTTTGTAGGCCGTATTCTCGATTGGTACAAAGCCAACACCGACAAGAAAGAATACGCACCAGAGGAAGATCCAGGCGTGGTGTCTGTGCGTCGCATCTACAACTATTACAAGCAGCACGGCTACAACACCGTAGTTATGGGTGCCAGCTTCCGCAATATTGGTGAAATTGAAGCCCTGGCTGGCTGTGACCGCCTGACCATCAGCCCACAATTGCTGCAGGAACTGGATCAGGACCAAGGCGAGCTCAAACGCGCCCTGTCACCGGAAAATAAAGGCGAGGCTATTGCCAAGGTATTGGACAGCGAAGCCAGTTTCCGCTTTGGTGTTAACCAGGACGCCATGGCCACCGAAAAACTGGCCGAAGGTATTCGCGGTTTTGTGAAGGATCAAATCAACCTTGAGAACCTGCTGAAGTCCCGTGCTCAGTAAGCTCTCGCGCTTTATCGAGCGTCACCTGCAAGCGGGTGACGCCGATACTCATCTATCCCAGGAGCAAAAGCAGCTGGCTTTTGCTGCCCTGTTGGTCGAAGTCGCCCTTGCCGATCAGGACTTTAGTTCCAGTGAGCGCAGCAAGCTGATTGAGTCCTTGAGCAAACGCTTTACTCTACCCCGAAAAACCGTCGAGCTACTCATCGAAAATGCTCAGCAAGAGTCTTCAGATGCCGTTTCAGTGCATCAATTTACGCAATTGATTAATGAATCCTGCAGCCCCCAGGAAAAATTTGAATTGATTAAGACCATGTGGGAAACGGCATACGCCGATGGCATTCTGGATAAATATGAGGATTACACCATCCGCAAAGTGGCCGACTTGATTTATGTCTCTCACGCAGATTTTATTCGCGCCAAAAGCCTGGTTAAAAACGCCTGCGGCGAATCCTAAGCATTTATCTGGCACAATTTGCAAATAGGGATTACTTACGAGGAATTGCTAATGGGAATTGCTACGTGGAATTGCCAGGAGAAATGGAATTAGCAGTTTTGCAGCATATTGACCAGATCGCGGAAAGCCTCTGCATTTTCCTTATTTAAGCCCATCAAGATTTGATGGGCCTCCAACACCCGCTGCTTTACCTGCTCCTCGCTGCCACCGGCACACTCCAAAGGCTTGACGGCGAGACTTGGGGAATCCAAATGATCTACTATGGTAAAAATATCGCCAAACCCCATGGTTTGCAAAATGCGCTGAATACCCGCATTTGTAGCCAAAACTATGGGCATAAGGTTAAAGCGCTCCTGCTCAAGCAGGGAGATTTTAGCCATCAGCCCCAGCGTGGTGCTGTCTATGGCCTCTGCTTCGGAAAGGTCAAATAAAACGGATGAAAACTTGGGGTCATTGAACATGGCGTCAATGAACTGATCAAAAGAGATACAAAAAGTCAGGCGAACATCGCCCAGCATTTTGATGACGTAAACACCCTGGTGGTCGGCTACAAGAATTTGACCAGGCTTCATCAACTCAAACCTCGGGAGATAACCAGCACCGCTATATCATCGGGATTATCGCGGATTTCTTTAATCGCTAAAGTATTGCAGACGGAATCCAAACTGCCACCGCTGGCAGCTACCTGCTTGAGCAAGTGTGCCTCTTTGGTTTCCAGGGTTTCATCTCCCAGAATTTCCAGCACACCGTCAGAAAAGCACACCAGGCTAAAACGCGGTGGTAACTGTTGCTGGTATATTGTCCAGTGTACATCTTTGAATATCCCCACCGGTTTACCACACCCCTCGAGAAACGCCGCACCCTCATCAGTGGTTAAAATTGGCATGGGCAAGTGGCCAGCAACCACATAGCGCATTTGCCCGGTAAAGGTATCTATAACCCCAACAAAAAAAGTCAGATGGTGACTGAGGCGAGTTTCATGCAGCTCGGCATTGATTTGCTGCAGCATGAGGTTGGTGCCCTGCTCAAAGGAATCCTCATCGCCAAACAGCCCTTCATCGCGCACCATGCGATTTACCAGGTACTTAAGCCAGATGGTCACAAAAGCCGATGAGGCGCCGTGACCGGACACGTCCGCAAGATAAAAGGCCAGGTAACGCTGCTTGATGTGGGCATAGTCGACAAAATCGCCACTGAGAAACAGTGAAGGAGCTATGGTGTGGGCCGCGCTGTAACCCTCCTCGGTAATCACTCCCGAGGGCATCATACGCCGCTGCACGCGGCGACCGGCAATATGGTCGCGCTCCAGGGCGCGAAGGTTTTCCTTAAGCTCGCGGTTGGCCTGCTCCAACTGCTCACGGTAGCGCTGATTCTCCCGCTCCAGCTCGCATTGGTCCAGCACCCGGTTTACCGAGTGCACCAGAACCTCCAAATCGACAATCGGTTTAATCAGATAATCGCGTGCGCCCAGGCGCAATGCGGCGACTACATCGCTCATGACACCGGCGCCGGAAATTACGATAACAGGGAGTTTAGGGTAGGCATCGTGCAGGGTTTGCAGTAGCTGCAGGCCGTCCATATCGGGCATGCGCAAATCGGTTAGCACCAGGTCGGGTAAGTCGTCCTTGGCCAATTGCGTCAGGGCCGCTTTGGCGTCGCCAACAGAGCTAACCTGAAAGCCGCTATCTCCCAGATAGGTAACTATGCTGTGACGCACCAGCAGATCATCATCAATGATTAGTAGCTTTCTGCCCGCGAGATTAGTCATCTGTTCGGCCATTTACACCAGGGTTTAAGCACTCAGGGTTGCGTGACACTCAGGGTTGGGTGATTAGGCGCGTAACACTACTCCTTCACACTACCCTGCGCAAGTTTTACTTTACCCTGGCTGAACAGCCGCCTATTTTTTGCGGGGATTCTTTTTTTGGCGCTCTTCGACGCGCTTTTTCTGGATGAACTGCTGACGCGTCATAGACTTTTTGCGGTTTTCGTAGGGGTTATCACTAGTGCGGAACTCAATTTTCACCGGGGTTCCGTGTAAATCCAGCACGCGCCTGTAGGTTTTCTCCAAGTAGCGCACATAGTGGCCCGGCACCTCATCGGTCTGGTTACCGTGTATCACGATTACCGGTGGATTGTGGCCGCCCGGGTGGGCGTAGCGCAGCTTAATACGACGCCCGTTAATCAGCGGCGGCTGGTGCTCGCGCACCGCGTCCTGCAATATGCGGGTGAGATAATTGGTCGAAAACTTATCAGTGGCAGACTGGTAGGCCTGTTCAATGGATTTGTAGAGATTGCCCACGCCCGTACCGTGCAAGGCAGAGATAAAATGGATTTTGGCAAAGTCGACGAAGCGCAGGCGGCGTTCAATTTCGTTTTTAACATAAAACTTGTGGGACTCATCCAGGCCATCCCACTTATTCAAAGCGATCACCAGCGCCCGCCCCGCTTCGATGGAAGTGCCCATCAGGTGAAGATCCTGCTCGACTACACCCTCACTCGCATCCATCACCAAAACCACCACATTGGCATCGGCTATGGCTTGCATGGTTTTGACAATGGAAAACTTCTCCACCGCCAGGTCTATATTTTTGCGGCGGCGCACCCCGGCTGTATCGATGATGGTATAGGGCTTATCGAAGCGGGTGTAATTAATATAAACACTGTCGCGGGTGGTGCCAGGTTGGTCATAGACAACCACTCGCTCCTCGCCCAAAAGGCGATTTACCAAGGTAGACTTGCCCACGTTGGGTCGTCCTACAATAGCTATCTTGATCCCGGTAGCTTCCTCCGCCTGGTAATCCTCTGGTAATTCAGGAATCTCCGCCAGTACCTCTTCCATCAGCGATCTGACACCGCGCCCATGGGTTGCAGTAGTCGGATGAACTTCACCCAGGCCCAATTCATAAAAAGGCGCCAGGGCTATATCCGGGTCCATGCCGTCAATTTTATTGGCGACCACATAGGTTTTTTTGTTGTTTACGCGCAAATGCTTGGCAATCAATTGATCCGCCGGGTTTAAGCCGACCCGGCTGTCAACGATAAACAGCACTATATCGGCCTCTTGAATCGCCAACAGCGACTGGCCCGCCATAGCACTGTCTATGCCCTCTTCTTCGCCGCTGATACCTCCCGTATCTATAACGATAAAACGACGGTTTTCCAGACTGCCCTCGCCGTATTTGCGATCGCGGGTAAGCCCTGGATAGTCAGCTACCAGCGCATCGCGCGACATGGTCAAACGGTTAAACAAAGTGGATTTGCCCACATTAGGGCGGCCAACAAGGGCAATTACTGGAATCATATTGAGTATCAGCGAGGGGGTTGGGCGTTTGTGACCGCTAAGGCTAAACCACGGCGATTGAATATCAGAATGGAATTGTAGTGAATTGGCACGCGCTATGAAAGAAATAAGCCGCCCACGGGCTAAACCAGAGGGCGGCTTAAGCTAAAAATTGGATTATTTCTTAGGTTTGGCCTTGTAAGCCATAAGTTTGCCTCTGTTGGTGTACACATAAAGCGTATCGCCATTGCTCAGCATAGGTGCGCGCGCGCCTTTGCGATCTACACGGGTGCGCGCCACAAATTCGCCGCTCGCCTGGTCAAGCACGTGCATATAACCTTCAAAATCCACCACCGCAACATAGTCGCCAAATACCTGTGGACCACCCAGCTTGCGGCGCAACATCTTGTCGTTGCTCCACTGGGTCTCACCGGTCGCAGAGTTAAGCGCCAGTAGCTTGCCGTCCGAGTCAGCGACAAATAATTT
>CBINKF010000053.1:0-10486 GCA_966251115.1 uncultured Cellvibrio sp. | reverse complement strand
TGGTTGCGGGGGCTGGATTTGAACCAACGACCTTCGGGTTATGAGCCCGACGAGCTACCAAGCTGCTCCACCCCGCGTCCGTAACTCAGCGAGCGTCTGCTCATCTGAGGCCGCGAATTATAGAGAGACCCCCTGGGGTGGTCAAGCAATATCGTGAGTTATTTTATTCGCAAGCGCGGGACAGGCGAGAAAACTCTCAACCTGCAGAAGAAGCCAGCAAGCTGCGCAAATTTGCGCCACTGCTCGCTGGATTTATTAGATGGACTTGTTTACCAAAGAACCCGCTGAAGCCGCCCCTGGGTAGACGCCTATTTCAATTAGCCGACGGGTCAGGTCAATATTGCGCTGGCTGGCTTGATCAAACGCCCGCGCCCGCGCGCGGCGATCATCCAATTGCCGCTGCTCTGCTTCAAAACTGCTCTGCTCACGCGCGCTCCGCGCCTCTTCGCTGGCAAGCCGGTCCTCTTCCTGGCGCTTTTGCTCTGCACGCCTATCAGCATCTGAATTTGCCAATGCTTTTTTTTCTTCATCGGCCTTATTGGCTGCTTTAGCTGCCAGCTCCTGCTCGGCCTCGCGCGCTAATTGGGCCGCCTGCACGGCCACCTGGCGATCCGGCCCGGAGGGGTCAGCAGGTGCGTTAGCGGCGCGCTGCAACTGCTCCGCCTTGCGTAAAGTGGCTTCGGGATTGCCCGGAATAGGGCTGGTATCCACATTGACCGAACCGCCAACTGCATAGCTAACACCGTCCGGGCCGCGCACAAATTCGTAGGTAGGGCTGCCGCCATATTGGCCCGCAGCCGCAGCGTGGGCCTGCTCGTGGGCGCGCACTTCGCGGTCGCGCGCTGCCAGCGCTTCAACCTGCTTGCGCTGAGCCTGTTCGCGCTCCGTCTGCGCCGACTTGCGCCGCTGCGCCTGCTGCTCTTCGGCCGCCTGCTGGCTGGCCGAAGAGCGACTCAGGCGATCCTGCTCGCCATCCCGATTGGGGCTGTCCTCGGGCAGGCGGCGATTTTCATTGCGAAAAGTTTCAGCCAACTGCTCGGTGGGTTTGAAACTGCTGCCGCGCAGATCGCTGCTCTCCTGGCCAACCGGATGCCTGCCGAGCGACACATAAGGTGTCACAGCATTGGCGTAGTTGGATGGCAGCGAATTGACGCTCATAGTTCCCTGTGTAGCTAAGCCTTGGTGTTGATTAAAGTACCCAGCGTTTCATCGGCGCTTTTGATCACCTTGGCATTGGCATCAAACACCTGGGACTGCGCTTTGATATTAACCAGCGGCTCCACCAGATCTGTACCTTCTGGTCTGCCCTTCTGCGGTGCGCTCGCCTGGGCAATTTGCTGCGCTGATTGGTTGATAGACGCCTGACTGGACTGCAAGCCAATCAAGCCCTGGTTGACCACTGAACCTATATCCATTGTTTAAACCTCGCTAGTAAAGCGCCGATTTCATCGCGAAATGGCACACAATGGCAGAGGGAGCCGCCCTTTACACTCAAAGTAATTGGCCAGACTCCTCCATAATCCTCTTCATTTTACGCGCTGAAATGACCAAAAAACAGGCGAGCTTGCCGTCGCAAGCGGGGGTTTTAAGACAAGTTTGGCTTAAAAAATGGCGCCATATAACTTGCAGCCAATTCAAGGCTGAAAATCTGCCGGCTGAAGCAACCCCCACTTATATTGGCTTGCCGAAATATGCTTGAGCTGTTTGAAAACACTCTGGGCGGTAAGGTGAAAACTGCTTTTTACCGGCAAACCCGCCGCCTGAAGCGCGCGGCCACTCCAGGTATTGCAGTTACTAAACAGGCCGTAACTAACCTGGGCGCGATAAAATTGACCAGTATTTTGCTCATAGGCGGGTAGCGGAATCAACGCCCCTTGAGCATCGCGCGCCAGGGAGGCGTCCAAATACTGCGCCAGTTTGCGCAGGCCGCGCTTGCTGATTGCCAGTGGCACCCAGGTTTCGCGCGCGATATTGGGCAGTGGCGACTGCTGGTAATTGAGCACCTGAAGTGCGGAGTAGCCAGAAAAGAACAGTGCTTTGGCGGCGGCGCCAGTGGATTTACTCTTACCGGTAAAGTAATCGCCATCGCCCCAACCAAAACGAACAAACGCCTGCCCCTGCAATTCTGTTTGCAAGGCGGGCAAGTAGGGCGCCAGATCTGAGGCTGACAAAATCAAACTGGTATGCCAACCCTCATAGACCGCATAAATACGATAGGGAAACTGCGTCGACTTAGCATTTGTTTTTGAAGCCGGTGAGGAACAACCCGCGATCAGCGACCAAAGTGCGAGCAAGATCCAAAATCTGCTCATGGCCCGCTAAAGTCCCAGCAAATCCAGATTCAAATAGGCGGCCGCCGCTTCAGCCTGAGGCTGGGCCAGAGCAGGAACCACCCCCAGACAAGGGGCAGGCAAGCGCGCCTTAAGGGTATCTATATTTTCCTGCAGCACCGGCATATCCGCATCGCGCACATTGGCCACCCAACCGGCCAACCTTAAACCGTCATTGCGAATGGCTTCGGCCGTTAAGAGTGCGTGGTTAATACAGCCGAGGCGCATACCCACCACCATTATCACCGGCAACTGCAGCACTCGCGCCAAATCTGCCAATGTCTCGCTGGGGTTGAGCGGTACCCGCCAGCCACCAGCCCCCTCCACCAAGGTGAAATCCGCCAGGCGCAGTGAGTTGCGGCAAAATCCTGCAAGGCGATCAGCGGACAAGTTGCGCTTTTCCTGCTGTGCCGCAATGTGCGGGGCAATGGGCGCCGCCAGAGCCACTGGATTAATTTGCTCATAGACCAGCTCAATACTGGTTTGCGCCTGCAGTAGTAGCGCATCGCTGTTGCGCAACCCCTGTTCAGTCAGGTCGCAACCCGCCGCTACCGGTTTTAAACCTGCGGTAGACAGGCCGCGCGCGCGCGCCGCCGCCAGCAGGCCTGTCGCCACCAGGGTTTTGCCTGCGTCTGTATCTGTCCCGGTAATAAAAAATGCCTGCTTTGCCATAACAATTAATTCAAAAAATTAGCGCTTGTGTGCGATCAGATAAAAAACTTCGTAGGTTGCGGGCAGGCCCTGATCCCTGCGCAGACCTTCATAAGCTGCTTTAAATTGCTGAATGCGCAGGCGCCCGGTTAAACCCTGGGGCTGCCCCGCATTAACGTTATGCGCGCCAAGAGATTTTAGCTCGCGGGTCAACTCACTGAGCTTGTCGTAGTAGAGCACTGGCTCTGCGGTTGCGCTCAAACTAAGCGCCAAACCCGCCGCCTCGGCCGCATCAGTCACCTGCTTAAGCGCAGCAAATTGATTCACATGAACAAAATCATCCACCTGTTGCCAGGCGGCTTTTAATTCACGCAGAGTGCGCGGGCCGAGTGTCGCCAAGACAAGCGCACCGCCAGGTGTCAGGACTCGCGCGATTTCTGCCATAAGTTTGGACAGACTGCTGCACCACTGCACCGCCAGACTGGAAAAAATCAGGTCGACGGTGCTGTTTGCCAAAGGCAATTGTTCAGCGTCACCGCAAAGCCAATCCAGTTGCGGCTGTTGCTTACGCGAAAACTCCAGCATTCCCAGGGCTATATCCAAACCAATGATTTGTGCCTGCGGAAATTGCGCCGCCAACTTGGCCGTAAAAAAACCTGTGCCACTGCCAAGATCCAAAACTCGCTGCGGTTTGATTTGCGCCGGAATTTTTTGCAGCAGCTGACCGCCCAGGTCGCGCTGCAAACCAGCGACAGAATCGTAACTGCTGGCCGCGCGACTAAAAGATTGCGCCACGCGTTTTTTATCCAACTGACTTTGCGTTTGCGCCTCTGACCGCTGGATAAATTTGCAGATTGCCTGCACAACCTGCGCGGGTTGACTCCAGTGGAGCGCATGGGCGGCAGCGGGGAAAACTGTTCGATGATGGGTGCAATTAATTGCGCGCAAGCTGTCGGCAGCTGCAGCGGGCACAAGCGCATCATTTCCACCCAGCAAATGCAGCAGGGGGATTTTCAAATCGGCCAGCGCGCGGCGATTATCCAGAGTTGACAAAAGCTCCAGCGCCTGCAACCAAAGCGCATTGGGCGCGGGCGCACCCAGCACACGCAACTGTTTTAACAGCGCGCGCTCCTGAACATCCCCCTGCACCAGCAAGCCGGTAAAAAGTTTTAAGGTCGCCTGTGGATCAGCGGCAAAGTCAGAGTTAAATTGGCGATTAATGGCGCTGGCCATAGCGGCGGGATAATCGTCCGCAGCGACAAACTTGGCGTTAGCGGCAATGGCGATCAACCCACATATTTTTTGCGGATAGCGCGCCGCCAGCTGCACCCCCAGCATAGCGCCCAGAGACCAACCCACTAGCCAGCTGCCCTCGGGAATTTGCTCAGCGAGACTTTCGAGCACCACATCCAAACTAAACTCAGCGACGGATACACCACCGAAGCCGGGTAGATTAATTTCCTGCAGCTGGGCAAATTCACTTAAGCCGGCGCGCAGCGGCTGCCAGGTACGGCTGTCATTGCCCCAGCCGTGGAGTAGCACTAGATTAATGTTATTCATCGCCCAGCTCTTGCTGTATGTCTGCCAGAGCAGCAAGCAGCTGATCTACTTGCTCCGATGTGTGCGCCGCCGAAAAAGTCACGCGCAAACGCGAGCTGCCTGTTGGCACCGTGGGCGGGCGAATGGCGACAATTAAAATACCGCGCTCTGCCAGTTTTTGTGCAAAAGCCAGGGCCTTGGCTTCACTGCCAAGCACAATCGGTTGAATCGGCGATGCGGAATCCATCAGCTCCAAACCCAATTGGCTGGCACCTGCCCGGAATTGCGCAATCAACGACTGCAACTGTTCGCGCCGCCATGTTTCTGTTTGAATTAAACGCAAACTGACACGAGTGGCGGCGGCAACCGCTGGTGGCATAGCCGTGGTGTAAATATAGGGGCGGGCAAATTGAATCAGGTATTCAATCAGGGCTTCGCTGCCAGCGATAAATGCGCCGGCACTGCCAGCGGCTTTGCCCAGAGTGCCCATTAAAATCGGCAGGGCATTTTGATCCAGGTCAAAGTGTTCGGCGCTGCCGGCGCCTGTGTTACCCAGACAGCCAAAGCCGTGGGCGTCGTCCACCATTAGCCAGGCATTTTGTTCATGGGCGAGCTGCGCCAGTTGCGTCAGAGGCGCCATATCGCCGTCCATACTGAACACACCATCCACCACAATTAATTTGCGCTGGGCTTCGGTTTTTTCCAAACGAGTTTTTAAATTGGCGAGGTCGTTATGCACAAAGCGCTGAAAGCGCGCGCCGCTAAGCAGCCCTGCATCGAGCAAGCTGGCGTGATTCAAGCGATCTTCAAAGACTGCATCGCCCCGCCCCACCAACGCCGTAATTGCACCCAAGTTGGCCATGTAACCGGTGGAAAAGAGCAGCGCGCGGGAGCGACCGGTAAAAGCCGCTAACTCTTCCTCCAGCGCATGATGCTCACTGGAGTGACCCGCCACCAAATGCGACGCGCCGCTGCCAACACCCAAGTGGTCGGCGGCCTGTTTAAAAGCGGCAATTAATTGCGGGTGATTGGCCAGACCGAGGTAATCGTTGGAACAAAACGACAAATAATGTTTGCCATCCACCGTCACCTGAGGTGATTGCGGCGATTGTAATAATTTGCGCGAGCGATAGAGATTGGCGGTGCGCCTTTGCTCCAGTTCAATAGTTAACGCAGAATCTAACGAAGTTTTAACGTTCACAGCAACTCAATATGGCGATCAGCACAGCGCCAACCTAGTAGTTGGCAATGAAACTGAGGGTAAAAGTATTTAAATTAAAGGTGTGGTTTTCCGCCACATTAGTATCCAGCGAACGCCAGTTTTGCCACTGCAGCCGGAGCCCGCCGCCACTGGTTGAACCAAGATCCAGCCCGGCGGCCCAGCCGTAGTTAAAACCTGTATCAGTCGCCGACCCCTGATAGGCATCGCCATTGCCAAAGTATTCTACGTCGTAGTCAAAATTAACAATGGAGCCACCAAAGGTAGGGCCGGCAAAGAGCGCCGCCGAATCGCCCAGCGGCAAACGGCCAAACGCCGCAACAGCCAAGGTAGTCACACTCCAGCGATTGGTCTCGTAGCTGTCATCGCCAGTGTAAAAGCTATTGCCTTCGTCATCGCTGAGCAGCGTCTCTAATGCCGCATCAACCACATGGCCACCGTCAAAGGATAGATCCAGCGAACCCTCGACCATAAAATATTCCGAGAGCTTGTGGCCAACAAAGCCGTGGACATCGACATTGGCTTCTATGCAGTCGCCGCCGGCAAACTCCGGTTTGGCAAGAGTCCGGCAGGCTTCGGAGTAGCCAATACCGAAGCCGCTGTAGCCATCAGCCAATGCTGTCGAGCAAACCACACTTAAAAACAATACTATTGATGCGTTTTTCAACACGACAAAATCCTTTTGAACAAATTTACTTGGCAGCGTTGTAAAACACCGCATCCAGTTTGGCTTCTTGCAGCTGGCTGACGATAGCGGCCTCCTGCTCATCTTCATCCTCGTGCACTTCGTAGGCTTCGGGGTTGATACCCAGCTTGCCGAACAATTGCATATCCTTGTTGGCTTCCGGGTTGGGCGTGGTCAGCAGTTTTTCACCATAGAAAATCGAGTTGGCGCCGGCGAGGAAGGCGAGCGCCTGGGTCTGCTCGTTCATCTGCTCGCGCCCTGCGGACAAGCGCACATGGGATTTGGGCATAAGAATGCGCGCTACCGCTATGGTGCGCAAAAATTCAAAGGGGTCCAGATCTGCCTGGCTATCCAGTGGCGTGCCGCCGACTTTAACCAGCATGTTGATGGGCACTGACTCGGGGTGATCGGCCATGTTGGCCAGTTGCTGCAGCAGACCGGCGCGGTCGAGCACTTCTTCGCCCATACCAACAATACCGCCGCAGCAGACTTTCATGCCCGCCTTGCGCACGTTATCCAGAGTCTCCAAACGATCCTGATAGGTGCGGGTGGTGATAATTTCGCCGTAGTACTCGGGCGAGGTGTCCAGGTTGTGGTTGTAGTAATCCAGGCCGGCATTGGCCAGATCCTGCGCCTGCTCGGCATCGAGCATACCCAGGGTCATACAGGTTTCCATGCCCAGGGACTTAACCCCCTGCACCATGCTGATGACATAGGGCATGTCTTTGCCCTTGGGCGAGCGCCAGGCGGCGCCCATGCAGAAGCGGGTCGCACCGCTGGCTTTGGCGGCCCTGGCCTCTTCGATGACCTTTTCCACCGCCATCAGCTTTTCTTTTTCCAGGCCGGTGTCGTAGCGCGCCGATTGCGGGCAGTAGGCGCAGTCCTCGGGACAGGCACCGGTTTTGATGGAGCAGAGGGTGCTCACCTGGACTTCGTTGGGGTTGAAGTGAGCGCGGTGCACACTTTGCGCCTGGAACATCAGGTCGCTAAAGGGCAGGTTAAACAGAGCGAGGATTTCATCGCGCGACCAGTCATGGCGAATGGAGGGGGCAAAGCTGGCGTTCATAGGGGTTCCTTGCAACAGGCGGCCTGGGCCGAAAAAGGACAAACTTGTCGCCATCTTAGCCGAGCGCCAAAAGCTGTCAACCAAAAAACCAAACTTGAGTTTACTAATCTATTTTTGACCTCGCCCACCCAATAGCTGAAAATGGCCCAACGGAGCTTCCAGAGGGATTACTGATGTTCGACTCATTATTTGGCTTTGGCCAAAACCTATTTAAGCCGCAGCGCCTCATCCCTTGCCTGTGCACCCTCTGCGCCAGCCGATTAAATCGCACCGACCAGGCTAACTTGTGTGATTACTGTCGCCTCAGCCTGCCGCATTTAAGCGCGCCCTTCTGTCGCTGTTGCGCGCTGCCACTTCACTCACGCGCCGAGCTCTGTGGTCACTGCCTGCGCAAGCACCCCACCTTCACCCTGGCGCTGATCCCATTCAGGTATGAATTTCCGCTCGACCGGTTGCTGCAGGGTTTTAAGTACCAGCGCCACCTGTATCAGGGGCTGGCGCTGGCAAATCTGCAATTGGCATATCTGCAAACTACCCTGGCAGACAACCAGACACTGCGCCCGGACGCCTTGGTGCCAGTTCCCATGCACTGGCGCCGTCGCTGGCAGAGGGGTTTTAACCAGGCCGAAGAGCTGGCACGACATTTAGGGAAAGGCCTGCAGTTGCCCTTGGTTCAGGCGATTACCCACAACGGCCGCAGCCACAGTCAGCAGGGCTTAGGCAGGGACGAGCGTCTGGGCAACCTGAAGCGCGCCTTCGGCCTCAAACCCAACTGCAGCAGGCTTATCAAGGGCAAGCATTTGGCCTTGGTAGATGATGTAGTGACTACCGGTGCGACGGCGGCCTGCCTCAGCCAGCTACTGATAAAAGCCGGTGCCGCAAGGGTGGATATCTGGGCGCTGGCGCGCACTCCCGCACCAGGATTTAACACTTGATAACTCGCTCCGGCGGTTATTTCTAGCTAGTATTGGCCTGCTGTTTGCGCGGCTGCTATCGACAGCCCGCCCGACTCACTCGCTATAAGGAATTTCATGAAGCTTTTGCGATTCACTGGTCAGGCCTGGCTGGCACTGACGCTGCTATTACCCCTGGCGCCCGGCGCCCTGGCCCAATCGTCCGAACCAGTTAGCTCCCCGGCAGATACCGACCAGAGCGAGCTGCAGGATCACACCGACGCGGCCACACCAGCCCCATCCTCCGCCGCCCAACAACTTTTTTCTGCCGCCAAAACGGATTTATTACAAATCCGCGTGCTGTTAAAAAATGGCGACAGCCAGGCGTCGGTTGGCTCCGGGTTTCAAATCGGCACCAGTCATCTGGTGGTGACCAATTTCCACGTGGTTTCGCAAATCGCCCTGGAGCCGGAAACCTATGTAGGCGAATACAAAGATACCCAGGACAACAGCGGTGCCATTGAGCTATTGGCGGTGGATGTCCTGCACGATCTGGCGGTAGTGCGCATCAAGCGCCAGGGCAGCGGTTTTTACCAGGTCCCGGCTGTTGCGCAGGGGCAAAATTTGCCGCTGCAGCAGGGTGAGCGCCTCTTCTCCCTGGGCAACCCGCTCGACCTTGGTTTTACCATTACCGAAGGCACTTACAACGGCATCAGCAGCCGCGGCTTTTCCGATCAGCTGATGTTTACCGGCCCGGTCAACCCGGGCATGAGCGGTGGCCCAAACATTACCGACAGAGGCGAAGTCGCCGGGGTGAATGTCGCCCACCGCCGCGATGGCGAACTGGTGAGCTTTTTGGTGCCGGTTAAATTTGTCCAGGAACTGCTGGCCAAGGTTTCCGAAGACATGACCCCGCCAGAAGACTTCAAACCCATCATTGGCAAGCAGCTGCTTGAGCACCAAAAAGTTATGGTCGACACCCTGCTCAAAGAGCCCTTTAGCATCAAGCATCTGGGGCCCTATCAAGTACCGGTGCGCGAGTCCGACCAGGTGCGCTGCTGGGGCAATTCCAACAATAATCCAAAGGCTTACAGCACCGCGCTGATTAACTGCGCCATGGAGTCGGAGATTTTTGTATCGGGTGAACTGCAAACCGGCAACATCACCATTCGCCATCAACTGCTGCACAACAAAAAGCTCAACTCACTGCAATTTAGCAAGCTGGCCAGCAACCACTTTAGCGGCCAGGTGTACAGCACCACCAAAAGCGAGGCTATAACGCCGGCAGCTTGTACCGAGTCCTTTGTTATCACCAACCAGTTGCCCTTGCGCGCGATGGTGTGTGCCGAGGCCTATCACAAATTTGAAGGGCTTTACGATTTCACCCTGATTACCGCCAGCACTGACGACAGCCAAATGAGCCTGCAGAGCATGATCAATATTCTCGGGGTCTCCTATGACAATGGCGTCAAGTTAGTGGACGCATTTCTCTCTAGCCTCAACCGCGACAGCAGCAAAACCAGCGCCGCCGAATCAGCCGGTGAAGCCACTGAGGAAAGCCCGTCCGCCAGCAGCGAAGCCCCAGCGGAGGTGCAACCATGAGCCTGCCAATTTTTGTGGAAATTTTAAACCCGGATGGCAGCGTCCACAGCCGCCAAAGCTTTCATCATTTGCCAATTCGTATTGGCCGCGCCTACGACAACGAGGTGATACTCGACGACCCCCACACAGGTGCACACCATGCGCTTATCGAGCAGAATCAGTTAGATGAACTGGTACTGCGCGACCTGGGGAGTGTCAATGGCATCAGCCTGAACAACGAGCGCGAAAATGACTTTGTGGTGGACGGCAACGCCCAGTATCGCCTTGGCCATACACGCTTGCGCATCAGGTCGCGCCACTTTGAAGTAGCCCCCGAACTGGAGGATGCAATCAACCATCGCTGGGAGGGCTGGAAACCAGCGTTAAGTGGACTGCTATTGGCGGCACTGACCAGTTTGGCTAACACCTGGTTTAACGACCTTAGCCAAAGTGATTTCAGCCGCTACCTGCTCGCGCTTATCTATATGCTAATCGCAGCGCTTGGCTGGTCCGGGGTTTGGG
>CBINKF010000052.1:0-10520 GCA_966251115.1 uncultured Cellvibrio sp. | reverse complement strand
GGCAACGCAGTCCTGGCTGTTGTCGGGTAGGGGGATATGCTCACACTCACCGCGCATCAGCGGAATATCGTCGGCAAGTTCCCCCAGGTTGGATCTGGCCAGGCTGAGCATATCCTGAGAGTAATCTATGCCGATAAGGCTGAACTCGTGCCGCGCCAGCTTTTTTAACAAGGGCGCCGCGCCACATCCCAAATCGAGGATTCTGCCCTGGGTTCCCAGAATTTTACGGATATAGTCGTAGGTGAAATCGCGGCGTTTTTGAAAATTGAGCGAGTCGACTTGCTTTTGCTCAGGAGAATAGATGTCTGCCCATTTATGGGCATCCTTTTTGTTAGAAAACCGATCTTTAGTCTGCTCTTTCCAATCCATCGCGCAATCCGTTAAAGCTACCAGTGGGTATGGCTTGGGTAAGCTGCTGGGCAAGCCAAAGACAAATACGATTAGTGCATTTTTTAAACTCTAGCATGAACGCCAGGGGCTTGGTCAATGGCTTGTTTAGGGTATTTAGATCAGCTGGAGCGAGCTGCCGGTCAAGGCAGGATTTTCTGGCCTATGAATAAAAAAGCCTTTTCCCGGGAGGGGGAAAAGGCTTTAACGTAGCCAGGTGTTGGCTGGCGATTGCGGCCTGGCGATTAAAGGCGGATACGCGCTTTGAGGAATTCTACAATCTCGCTGGCGGCAACTTCTTGCTTGTCGGCATCGCGACGGCCCTTGTATTCGATAGTGCCCGCCTCCAAACCGCGGTCGCCAATTACTATGCGATGGGGAATACCCATCAGGTCGGTATCAGCCAGCATTACCCCCAGGCGCGCCTTGTCGTCGTCCATGTAGAGCACATCAAAGCCCGCGGCTTGCAGCTCAGCATAAAGCGCTTCACATTTGTCGGCGACCGCTTGGGATTTGGCCTTATTAATAGGCACCAGCGCGATATGGAAAGGCGCAATGCTGTCGGGCCAAATAATGCCGTTATCGTCAAAGTTCTGCTCAATGGCGGCAGCCACTACGCGGGTCACACCTATACCGTAACAGCCCATAATCATGGTTTGCTCTTTACCGCTTTCGTCCAATACGCGGGCTTTTAAAGCCTCGGAGTATTTGGTGCCCAGTTGGAAAATATGGCCCACCTCAATTCCCCGTTTAATTTCCAGGGTGCCCTTGCCGCAGGGGCTGGGGTCGCCGGCAACCACATTGCGAATATCGGCCACCATGGGGGCTTTTTCGTCGCGCTCCCAGTTCACGCCAGTCAGGTGAAAGCCGTCTTTGTTGGCGCCGCACACAAAGTCAGCCAGATGCGCGGCCGCGTGGTCGACAACCATGGGAATATTCAAACCCACAGGGCCAATTGAACCCACGCCGACGCCCAGTTCGGCTTTAACGCGAGCCTCAGGAGCCAGGGTTAAGGGCGCCGCCACGCCGGTTAGTTTTTCGGCTTTAATTTCATTCAGCTCGTGATCGCCGCGCAATACCAGAGCAACCAGTGGCTGGGTTTTGTCTTCGCGCACTTCGCCCAGCACAATCAGGGTTTTAACAGTTTGCCTGGCGTCAACGCTGAGGAATGCGCAAACATCGTCGATACTGTGCTTGCCTGGGGTGGCAACTTCCTTCATGGGTTGTGAAGGGGTAGGGCGTGCGCCTGCGGGGGGCAGGGCTTCAGCTTTTTCGATATTGGCGGCATAGTCGCTGCCGTTGCTGAAGACGATATCGTCTTCACCGCTGTCGGCCAGCACGTGGAATTCGTGGGAGAAGGCGCCGCCAATGGAGCCGGTATCCGCCAGTACCGGGCGGTATTGCAGGCCCAGGCGCGAGAAGATACTGCAGTAGGTCGCGTGCATCACTTCATAGGTGTCCTGCAGCGACTCTTGCGTCAGGTGAAAGGAGTAGGCGTCCTTCATAATAAATTCACGCGAGCGCATTACCCCAAAGCGCGGACGAATCTCATCGCGAAATTTGGTTTGAATCTGGTAAAAATTGGCAGGCAATTGCTTGTAGCTTTTCAACTCGTTGCGCACCAGATCGGTGATCACTTCTTCGTGGGTGGGGCCCAGGCAAAAGGGGCGGTCGTGGCGGTCGCTAATGCGCAGCAGCTCGGGGCCATATTGCTGCCAGCGGCCGGATTCCTCCCACAACTCAGCGGGTTGTACCACCGGCATAAGCACTTCCAGCGCTCCGGATTTGTTCATCTCCTCGCGCACTACCTTTTCCACTTTGCGCAGTACCCGCAGGCCCATGGGCAGCCAGTTGTATAGGCCGGATGCCATTTTGCGGATCATGCCCGCGCGCAGCATAAGTTGATGGCTGATCACTTCTGCATCAGCAGGAGTTTCCTTAAGGGTGGCAATTAAAAAACGGCTGGAGCGCATAATAAGGACTTCTTGTTAGCTATACTCAGGGGTTGAAAAACACTTATTCTACAGTGCCCTTATTCTACGGTGCCAACGGCTGGAGGTATAGCTCCAGTTGGACTCAATCCGGCGAATCTTTCGCCAGATTTAACGGCGAAAACTCTATTAAGTAATATTCGATTAAGTAATATTCGGAAAAAAGGTGAGCAGTATGTTTGAACTCCATCCCCGTTTGGCTGAAGACTCTGTCGTTATTGGCGAATTTGATTTGTCGTTGCTCCTGGTGAGCAAGGACGCCAATTATCCCTGGTGTATTCTGGTGCCTAAGCGCGAGGATGTTTTTGAGATACATCACCTGGATGAGGTTGACCAGCTGCAATTGATTCGTGAGTCCTGCCGCTTGTCAGAAGTTATGACCAGTTTGTTTGATGCCCATAAAATGAACGTGGCAGCCCTGGGTAATGTTGTGCGCCAGCTGCATGTGCACCATATTGCGCGATTTGTGGAAGATGCCGCCTGGCCGCAACCCATATGGGGCAAGGTGCCCTTTAAAGCCTATGAGCCAGCGGCTTTTAGCAGTTTGGTTAAACGCCTGCAAAATGCCTTGGTGGGCGAGGGCTTTAAGGTTCGCTGAGCGCGCTAAACATACAGGCAATAAAAAACCCGCTAAAAAGCGGGTTTTTTACGTTAAAGGTACGGCGAATTAAACAGCCATTTCCTTCAGTTTTTTCAGCGGGCGCACTTTTACTGAGGTGCTGGCTGGTTTGGCTTTGAACATAACTTCTTCGCCAGTGAATGGGTTGATACCCTTGCGCGCTTTGGTGGCAGGCTTTTTCACGGTGGTGATTTTCAGCAGGCCTGGCAGAACAAATTCGCCTACGCCTTTCTTTTTGATGTGACCTTCGATGATGTTGGTCAGTTCATCCAGCACCGCCTGAACTTGCTTTTTGCTCAGTTCAGTCGCTTCGGAAATTTGAACGACCATTTGGGTTTTGTTTTGGCGCTCAGCAATTGGCTTAACTACAGCGGGCGCTTTTTTCACAGCAGCAGCTTTTGCGGCTGGTTTAGCAGCTGGAGCTTTTTTAGCAGCGGCTTTAGCGGCTGGCTTGGCAGCGGGGGCTTTTTTAGCGGCGGCTTTGGCTGCAGGTTTAGCTGCTGGTTTGGCAGCTGGTGCTTTTTTGGCGGCCATGGTGGGTTCCCTATATCGTAAAGGTTGGAAAGTTGTCTATGTTTTAAGCGCAGAGCAGAAACACTGCTTAAGGCTAGCTCAAATCAGCGTACCTGTTATGCAAAAACCCCTATATTTATAGGCTAAAAACAGCCCCCTAGCGGTTTCGCGCTATATATAAAGGATAAAAATTGAATCAGCAACTAAAAACTGCGGTATTTAGCGGCTTTTTTGACAAATTTGTGGCGGGTTGTAACCAATGCACACACATTTTTATTGAAAAATGATCATTTGCCTTTTCTAAATAGGCGTTGTTTGCTAAATGAATTTTGCGAATGGGTAACTAAGCTGTGGGTAAATCGGTGGAGCTCAAATATAAATGAGCTGGAAGTCGGGCTCAGGCTCGCCGTATTCCCACAGGTAAGTGAAGTCATCGCGCAGGCGTTTTACCTCCTGCCAGGCCGCGTAATTGGCAAACCCGCGATAGGCTTGAAAATCGTTTTTATAGACCAGCCATTGGTCGTCGCAGCAGAGGAATTCCCGCGCGTTATTTTCCGGCTCCTGCGTGACTTTGCGAATTTCAATTTTGGTGGACAAGCGCTGCGCTAATTTAACCAAAGGGTGAGATATTTCTTTGGCCAGGCGTGTGTCTCTGAGCAGCACCTGAATTTGCACATAGCGACTGGACCTGGCCAGCGCGGAAAGCTCATCGATAAAGCGGCTCTCGGCCAAAACTTGCGCGTCCAGATCCTGGCTCAGTAAATTTACACGGCGCCTCGCCTGTTGCAGCACACCCAGGCTGTGCTCGCGAAAGTCTTCCAGTCCGTCCAGTAGCCACAAATCTTTTACGCCGGGTGATTGCTCTGCCATGGTTTACTCCTGATTTGTCGAGTGCTCCAGCCACATATGGCGGTGGGGAATGCCCGCATCCATAAACTCCTCGCCGCGAATACTAAAGCCCAGGCTGGCATAAAAGCCGGTTTTATCGCTTTGGGCGCCCAAATAAAAAGGCCAGGGCTTAAGTGGTTTGCAGTAATCCAGCACCGCTTGCATCAGCCGGTGGCCCAGGCCTTTACCGCGATATTCAGCCAGTATCGCCACCCGCCCAATATGAAAGCGGGCAGGGGCGGGCAATTCTTCCAGCAGCAGGCGCGCGCAACCCGCAGGCTTATTATTCACCCAGAGTAAAAAATGAACGGCTGAGTCGTCGAGGCCATCCCACTCTTCCGCTTGCGATACCCGCTGCTCCTGCACAAATACGCGGGTGCGAATGTCCTGCAGCCAGTGTTTGTCCTGTTGCCAATCCGCGAGGCGAACCTCCACTTGCGCGCTTGCTTCGTACATCTTTTTTTACCCGACACTTTGTTGGTCGACCAGCCTATTCAGCCACAAGTTCATTCATCATCAGCTTATTCGTCAACGAGGAGCGTTTCCTGATTGATCAGCTGCGACAGTGCCGCCACATCAAAAGGCTCCTGACAGAAGGGTTTAACCTGCGCCCAACTGATTTCCGTCTCGGCGCAGACTAACTCTGCCAAGGCGCGCGAACAGTTAATGGCTTCACCATCGGCAAATAAAAAGGTGCCATTGGCGTCTGTGTGGAAGGCGACGCGCGCTGCCGGGTGGCGCCAGAGCATCTGACCATCGGCCAGCGCCGCCTGCCAGTCGTCTGCATCAATTTCTTCCAACTCTCCTTCCATCTGCTCCAGGTATTTGCGCTCGGTCATAAATTTGCCGAACCAGTGGGCAATATTTTCTGCGGTCAGATGCTGCTGCAAAATGGCCTGCAATTGGGCAATAGCCTCTGGGCCGATTTCACCGGGGTTGGCCTGGAGTTTTAAATTCGGGTCGGAATAACGCAGATCGTCGACAATATTGAGCGCAACCTCCTGGCCGATTTCGGAGAGAATATCGGCGTGGCTGGGGGCGCGGAAACCTATGGAGTAAGTCATGCAGTCGTCGCCCTGGGCATTGCCCCAGTGGGCGATACCGGGCGGAATATAGAGCATATCGCCTGGCTCCAGCACCCACTCGTCGGTGGTATGAAATTCGCTCAGGATTTTTAAACGGGTGCCTTCCACGCGCGGAGAATTGTTGTCGCACATTTGCCCCAGTTTCCAATGGCGCTTGCCCAAACCCTGCAGCAGGAACACGTCGTAGTAATCAAAGTGGGGGCCAACACCGCCTTGATCGGGCGCGTAGCTGATCATCAGATCGTCCAGGCGCCAGTTGGGGATAAAACGAAAGTAATCCAGCAACTGGTTTACCTCTGGCACCCACTGATCTACAGCTTGTACCAGCAGCGTCCAGCGCTTTTCTGGCAGCTGGGCAAAAGTATCTTCCTCAAAGGGGCCGTTGCGCAGCTCCCAGGGAGTCTCGCCTTGCTCCAGCACTATGCGCGATTCCACTTCCTCTTCCAACGCCAATCCCGCCAGTTCATCGGGAGCAATGGGGGATTCAAAGCCGGGGAAGGCATTGCGAATTAGCAGCGGCTTTTTTTGCCAGTAATCGCGCAGGAATTCTTCAATCGGCATATCGCCGAGGTGGGTGAGGGGAGCAATCATGGTGTTTACCTTTTAATTCAAATTAATTCAATTTTCTGCGTAGGTTGGGCAGTAATGCCCAACAGTTTCGTATTCGGTGCCTGGTGCCAGATTCATTTTGTTGGGCGTGGCTGCCCAAGCTACATTCAATGTTTAATATTGTAACCAAAGGCTGTTTTCGCACATCCATGCGCTTCACCGCATTCGTGCGTCCTGCACATCAAAGGCGCCTCTGTGGATTCGTTTCTCCTGCGCTTCTCAGCTACCTATGAATTAGGGGTTCATTTCTTCCTCAGATATTTGTTCCCAAACTCGGTAAAAGCCTACTTTTCGCATGTAATTGCAGATCTCGTAGTTTAAATCGGTGAACAGTTCGGTGTTGTCTGTGCTGCCGAGAACTTCTATGCCATTATCTTCATCCATATTCATCTGCTCAACCATACGCCAGACAAACCTGGCAAGGGTTGCTGCATCAGATTCATTGAGAACACCTAGCTTGAAGATGGTTGAAACCTCAGTATCGCCGATTTGTTGAATATAGTGCTCACACAGTGCATTGATGTGGGGATATCGTTCAAACTTAATCATAGAGCTTTGGCTCCTGCTTTGAGGATGTTCCTTCGGTAAGCAATTAGCGCGTAGGTTGGGGTGAGCAACGCGACCCCCAACTTGGGTAATTAATAATTCCTTTAAACTTAAATTTGCATTGAGTCTGGTTCGTTTGTTGGGGGGTCATTTTTTTCGCCCCAATCTACGAACTGCAATGATTATTTAATCGAAATCGATGCGATTACGATGAAGGCAATAATCATGATGCCTTGTAGTGTTGTGTAAGCACTTTGACAGGCAATAAAATTAGCTGCTTTTTTATATCCCCAAAGAGGATCTTTCGTGCCTTTTTGGGCGCCCTTTCTTATGGGAATTTTCGCCCAGAATGGGAATGCTGAAATATAACTTTCCAGAGACATAAGTATATTTGTATCTGGATGCTGATTCATAAACCCTAGAATATTATTGATCATAGTCTTCGATGTTTGTGCTTTTGCCCCAAATAATTTAGCGGTCAGCCCAAAAAGCATTGAGATTGCCAAAGATGCGAGCAAGTAATTGCAAGTGTGTTCTTTTACCGACTCTTGTATGTTGGAGATATTTGAAACAATTACGGCAGCCGTGGCGCCAGTGCCCGCAAGCATCCAAGTGTTTAGTTTTTCAATATGAGGTGAAATTTCAAGCATACTCAATAAAAGTTGAATTGCTAGTAAATCTTCTTTTGTTTCCATTCTTATCCTCATTAAAAAATTTCTAATTGCACTAAAAACAAAAGGGCTCTTGCGAGCCCTTTGTATTTCACCACAGCTTAGATGGCTTTGGCTTGATCTATCGCATTGCCTATGTAAGTTGCTGGCGTCATGTCGCGCAGCAGTTGTTTGGCTTCTTCGGGGATTTCCAGGGTTTCCACGAATTGGATCATCAGCTCTTTGGTGATGGCCTGGCCGCGGGTCAGGGCTTTTAATTTTTCGTAGGGCTCGTCGATATTGTAGCGACGCATAACCGTTTGGATGGGCTCGGCCAAAACTTCCCAGGCGTTGTCCAGGTCATCGGCCAGGCGCGCGCGGTTGAGCTCCAGTTTGCTCATGCCTTTTAAGGTGGAGGCGTAGGCGATCATGCCGTAGCCGAAGCCCACACCCATATTGCGCAGTACGGTGGAGTCGGTGAGGTCGCGCTGCCAGCGGGAGATGGGCAGCTTTTGCGCCAGGTGCGTGAACACGGCATTGGCGATACCCAGGTTGCCTTCGGAGTTTTCGAAGTCGATGGGGTTAACCTTGTGCGGCATGGTGGAAGAGCCCACTTCGCCAGCGATGGTTTTTTGTTTGAAGTAACCCAGGGAGATATAGCCCCAGACATCGCGGTCGAAGTCGATGATGATGGTGTTGAAGCGCACAATCGCATCGAAGAGTTCAGCGATGTAATCGTGGGGTTCGATTTGGGTGGTGTAGGGGTTCCAGGTCAGGCCCAGGCTCTCAACAAATTGTTGCGCGTTAGCTTGCCAGTCGATTTGTGGGTAGGCCGACAAGTGAGCGTTGTAGTTGCCCACGGCGCCGTTAATTTTACCCAGCAGCTCAACCTCTTTAACCGCTTTAACCTGGCGGCGCAGGCGCGCGGCGACGTTGGCCATCTCTTTACCCACGGTGGTGGGCGATGCGGTTTGGCCGTGGGTACGCGACAGCATGGGCACATCGGCGTAGTCGTGAGCCAGTTTAACAATGCCATCGACAATGGCTTGGGCATCTTGCAGGAATACCTCGCGGCCTTCGCGCAGCATCAGGGCGTGGGACAGGTTGTTGATGTCCTCGGAGGTACAGGCGAAGTGGACAAATTCCAATACGGCTTCCAATTCGGCGTTGCCGGCGAATTGCTTTTTAAGGAAATACTCAACCGCTTTTACGTCGTGGTTGGTGGTGCGTTCAATGTCTTTAATCTGCTGCGCCTGGGCTTCGTTAAAGTTGGCAACCAGTTGATCGAGGAAGCTGTTAGTGGCGGCGCTGAACGCGGGCACTTCGGTAATTTGCGGGTGGCGGGCCAGCTGTTGCAGCCAGCGCACTTCCACTTCTACGCGGAAGCGGATCAGGCCGAATTCGCTAAAAATTTTGCGCAGGGCAATGGTTTTGCTGCCGTAGCGGCCATCAACGGGGGAAACAGCGTTGAGGGCAGAGAGAGTGTCGAAGGAATTGTCCATTGGGCTTCTCGATCTAAGGTTAAAAAATAAAAAGTAAAAACAAAAAATAAAAGCTAAAAAAATAACAGCTAATGGAACTGCAGGTTTAGCAGCGGCGCAGCAGGTCGTCTACCTGTTGGGCGAGGAGTTTGCGCTGGAACAACAGCTGCCAGCGGTTGCCGCCCACTTGGCGCCAGAGAATGGCGCAGCGCACGGCGGCGAGCAGCAGGGTGCGTATCTGATTGGCGATGCGCTGTTGCTGCAGGTAATTGTAGTCACCGTTTACCTGAATGCGAAAACGGAAGGTGCTCAGGGTTTCGGCGTAAATATTGGCCAGGTTGGACACCACATTTTCGTGGGTGCTGCCAAAGTGCTCGGCCTGCTGCGCCGCCTGGTTGATGCGGCTGCCAATAACATTGAGCATGTCTTTACGCGCGGCGAGCTTTTTTTGCAGGTGCAGTACGCCCAGGGCGTAGCGCAGCGGCTCGCGCAGTTTTGGGGTATCGGTATCGCGCAGCAGTTGGCGCATGGTCTCAAGGCCGGGGCGCAGGTTGCGCACCTCGCCGCCAAATACCGCCAGGGTATTGGGCGGGTTGAGGTCAAACAGGCTATTGGCCAGGGTAGCGAAATCTTCACTGGGCAGTTGGCCGGTTTTGGCAATTTGGTCCACCAAAACAGTCGCCTGAAAAATGCCGGCGAGGGCTAGGGTCAAATCTTGCAAATTCTTACTCACGTATTTGTCCCGTGACGTTAAATGAAAATGGATTAACGGTTGCCAGTGGTTTCGATCACAGCCCCGCCGAGACAGATATCGCCTTGATAAAAGACGACCGACTGGCCGGGGGTGATGGCGCGCTGGGGCTCGTTAAAGCTGACGTCCAGGCTGCCATCGGCAAGGATTTTTACATGGCAGGCCTGATCGGGCTGGCGGTAGCGGGTTTTGGCCATACAGCGAATGTCGCTTTCGCTTGGCTGGCCGTTGATCCAGTGGGGCTCTCCGTTGATCCAGTGGGCTTGGCCGGCGGTTAAATAGTTGGTAAACAGCAGCGGGTGATTGGTGCCTTGCACCACCACCAGCACATTGCGCTCAAGATCTTTTTGCGCGACGAACCAGGGCTCTTCATTAGCGCCTTTGACGCCGCCGATACCCAAACCCTGGCGCTGGCCGATGGTGTGGTACATAAGGCCAGCGTGGGTGCCTATCACCTGGCCATCGGGCGTTTGGATTTCGCCCGGTTGCGCGGGCAGGTACTGCTGCAAAAAGTCTTTAAAGCGGCGCTCGCCAATAAAGCAGATGCCGGTGCTGTCCTTTTTATTGTGGGTAACCAGATCGTGCTCCTCGGCAATGCGGCGCACTTCGGGCTTTTCCAGCTCGCCCACCGGGAACAGCGACTTGGCAAATTCCGCTTCACCCACCGCGTGGAGGAAGTAGCTCTGGTCTTTATTGGGGTCCAATCCCTTCAATAAATAGGTGTGACCATCTCGGTCGGCGCGGCGCACATAGTGGCCGGTGGCGATCAGCTCGCCGCCGAGCATGCGCGCGTACTCCATAAATACTTTAAATTTGATTTCGCGATTGCAGAGGATATCCGGGTTGGGTGTGCGCCCGGCTTTGTATTCCTCTAAAAAATGCTCGAAGACATTATCCCAGTACTCGGCGGCAAAGTTGGCGGAATGCAGCTTGATACCGATTTTGTCGCACACCATCTGCGCATCGGCCAGGTCGGCCTTGGCGGTGCAGTACTCGGTGC
>CBINKF010000051.1:0-10619 GCA_966251115.1 uncultured Cellvibrio sp. | reverse complement strand
TAATTATTATCATTTGTGGATGGGCGCCAACGCCTGTAACAGCACGCCAATGGGGAGTGCTAAGGATGGTTAAATCCGGAGCCTTAGAAGGGATGGTTAAATCCGGCGCCTTAGAAAAGATGGTTTTATCCAGGGCGTTAAAACTTAGTGAGTAAGGTTTAAGTTGCTGGAGATAGCTACCCTTGGCGGTTGTGATGTGATGACTGGTAGCCCAGGTACAGGCCGAGCCCCATTGCCAGAAACGCCAATAAGAGCAGGCTATTGATCATCAGGCTGGCGGGGGTGAATGCCAGGCTGGCGAAATACACCAGTTGAATTAGCAACCCCAATCCCAGCAGACCAGTAAGTGAAGCGCGCAGCCCGAGGGACAAATACTGGCGGTTTTTAATGGGGAGCGATAGCGCCAGAGCGGCCAGGCAGGTGGACCAGAAAATTGCTGTGGAAAGACCTGGCCAGAGCATATTGCTAAGCAGCGTGATCCCAAGTGCAATAGGCACGCCCCAGATCCAAGCGAGCCAAAGCCGCTCCATGAGGGACCTCGGTGTACCTGCCAGGGCCTGTCGCCGAAACCAGATGTTCATCCCAGTGGCGCAGATAAAGGTCAGCCCCAATCCCAGAAGCGTGTAGATAATCCGCACCGGCAAGCCGCCAAAATGACCAAAGTGAAGTCGGTAACTGGAGCCGAAAATCTGCGTCCCCAGCTCGCCATTCGGCCAGTTGAGATGCGCCGTCTGTTCGCCTTGGGCGTTAAATTGGAACGCGTCATACCACACCATGCGGTCCGGCAGGTAGGCCCCCAACTCCAGGGTCTGATTAGCGCTGGCCGGTGCGTGAATCGCAAGATAATAGGGTAGAACTTGGGGGTGTTCGCGCGCAAATGTCGCCAGCACCGAAGCCACCGGCATCAGGGGTTCCAATTTTTCGCTGGTCTCCGGGTGAGGTAAATACAGATCTTGGGTAATCTTGCTGGTATCACCGTTAAAAAAGCCCTGGGCAAAGGCGAGGGTGAGCGGCTGCGACAAACCGATAAGCGCACCGCTCAAGGCAATAGCCAAAATAAACGGCGCAGACCAGACCCCCAGACGGTTGTGCAGGTCCACCTGGCGCTGGCGGGTAGCGCGTTCCAGGCGCAGGGAAAAGGCGTCTTTAAACAGCTTAGGGTGGGCCAGCAGGCCGCTGATCACCAGGGCTACCAACAAAATACCGATAACGCCCACCAGCGCCATCCCCCAAACTGCCGGCAGGGTCAGGGCGTAGTGAAGCTCGGTAATAAAGTGGGTCCAGTCGTGGGCTACAGCTTGCCCCAGGCTGCCATCGCGCTTGACGTAAAACTGAACCTCCTCCCCCTTGAGGTTGCCTCCCACTGACATGCGCGGCGCATCCGGCGTGGGCAGCCCCAGCCAGAGGTCGTCAAAACTATGGGCATCGGGATAGCGCGCGACAAATTTTTCCAGCGCGCTCTGCACCAGTTGCGACGAGGCCTGGGTAAATTCCTCTACCTCGGGCTGCTCCCAGCGCTCCAATTCCGGGTAGTAAATACAGATAACACCGGTCAGACACACTAAATACATTAGCCCGGCGATAAACAGCCCCAATGCCGAGTGGGCACTGAGATTGGCGCGAACCCAGGAACCGGAAACTTTCATAGGTGACCCTTATTTATCGGTGAGGCTTAAGGTATTTAACGGTGAGGCTTAAGGTATTTAACGGTGAAGCCTAAGATGCGAGGTGCGCTATCAGCAGACCAACACCGGACAAGCCAGTAAACCAACAGGCCGGTTTAACGGGCTTGCTGCTGGCACGACTCCACAATATAAACACCGGCCAGAACACCAAAACCACGAACGCCGCTGCCACCAGGCGATTGACAATACTGAAATCCACCAGCGCAAACAGGGTAAATGCCAGGCCCAGCGCAGCAGTGAGGGGCAGCAGGCCAGTGATTATTAAGGCTTGGGCAAAACTGCTTAGGCCTTGCCCGGGCGAATGCGATTTGCACTGAGCCAGACGCGAGGACTGCAGACGATTGAGGGTGGGGGGCTGTTGTTGCAACTGGCGCCAGTCGGCTTTGCTGATGATGAGTAGGAGTGCAGCGCAACCCAAAATCAGCGGCGGAATAAAACACCCCCGATCAGCACCAAACGCCAGTGCCCAGGGGCAAAAGGACAGAAGCCACAGACTCCAGCCGAGCGCGATCAGCGGCCAGGAACGGCACTTTTGCTGCCAGGCGCTGTAGATAGCGCCAAGGCTGAGCAGGCAGAACAGGCTGCCCAAAATGCACAGTGGCAGATTTACGGTAGAAAGAAACCAGGAGTTCATAATGCAAATGAAAATCATCTCAATTGATATTGATTATCATTTAATATGGTTTGCAAATCAAGCCCAAGCAGGGGCGGCTCAATAATTATTTGTGGCGAGATTTCTGGGCGATAACCAGCGCTATGCCGCCCAAGATGGCAAACCCGGCAACCAGCAGTCGCCAATTGAGCGCTTCTCCCAACAGCGGAATCGCGATAATCGCTGCCAGCAAAGGTGCACTGAGCTGGATGCAGGCTGCTTGGGTAGCGCTCCAGTAAGGAAGAACTTTGTACCAGATGGCGTAACCTAATCCAGATGTGACGGCACCTGAGGCCAATGCATACAACAAGCCAGTGCCCGGGTGCAGCATTTGGGCGAGTAGCGGTGAGTAAAAAACGGCACCGAGTAAAATGGCAAACACCAGGCTACGTAAAAAATTACCATAGGTGGTGGCCAGGGGATCGCTGCTTTTGGCCTGTAGCGAATAAATACCCCAAGCAACTCCCGCCATAATCATCAGCACTGCAGCCTTTGGTGCGGGGGCATTAAGTCCCGGCAAGAGCATATAGATCAGCCCGCTAAGCGCCAGCATCAAGCCAATCAATTGCGGACTATTTAATCGCTCACCGCGCCTGTAGCCAACACCGATCATGGTCAGCTGAACGGCGGCAAATAAAATCAGCGCACCAGTTGCTGCACTTAAGGCGACATAGGCGAAGGAAAAGCCTGCCGCATAAACAAAGAGTGAACCCGCTGCACGCCAGGAGCCGGACAGAGGTTGTGATTGCGAGGCGGTGTTGCGCCAAGTGACTAACAGCCCGAGCATGACTGCGCCAGAGAGCAAACGCACCAGGGTAAAACTGGTGGGGTCAATCGCTGTATCACGCAATGCCAGGCGGCAGAGGAGGGAATTACCGGCAAAGGCGAGCATCGCCAGGCCGGTAAGCAGAATTAATCGCGCGGAGCTCATAGGGCTGCCTCTGGCTGGCGTTGCATCCACATGTCAATGTGGAGCAAATATAGATGTTGAGCAATTATAGATTCGCACCAGCCGCGGCGAGTTAGTCAGCAATAACAGGCTTTAGTGAGCAGCTTTTGCCTGCTGGGTTTTTACATAGCTCATGATGTTGAGAAAGGTATCTGTCCAGTAGATATCCTTGTGCTCGGCCAGGTATTTCACCAGGGCTTCATGGGCTTCGTTGGAGGTGGTGATGTAATCGCCACCGACGCCGTGGAAGGTGAAGTTAATCATGGTGCCCTGGGCCGCTGCGGCTTTAACCAGGTCGATCAGTTGTGCTCCCGTCACATGGGTGGGAAAGCTGACCGGAACCATATAAGGGTCCAGGCGGTACATATCGGGGATTACCTCACCCGCCGCCGCTTTAAAGGCAACAAAATTGGGTTTAAGACCAGTCAGGTAATCCTGGCCGCCGGCTTTGGTGTCTATGCAGGGCGCGGTGAAGGTGCGCTCGGTTTTGCCGTCTATAGCGTGTAAAAAGCTGCTGGCGAGGTTTACTTGTTCCTGCATTTGTGTGGGGGTGAGTTTGTCCAGGTCGTGATCGGCGGTCACCCATTCGCGGCCTGGTGCAGAGGCGGAGCACTGGTGAAATAAACTGTGGTTGCCCAGCTCATGGCCATTTTTGGCCGCTGCGCGCCATTCATCCAGGCGTGTGCGAATGGTATCGCTGTACATGGCCAGGTAAAACGTCCCTTTGATGCCGTATTTGTTAAGGGTGGGAATCGCGTTATCCAGTTGCGAAGCTAACGCGTCGTCGTAGGCAAGGCTCACCGCGGCTTTGGCACCCTTGGGCCAGGGAAAGGATTTATCGGCCGCCTGTGCCTGGGTGATGCAGACCAACCCAATTAAAATTAAAAAATATTTACAGGAAAACTTCATCGTCGTGCCTCTTATGGTTATTTCTTGATGTGATTCTAAACTTGCCGAATCGATTTGACCTTGCTTATCTATTCAGCAGTTTAACTGGCCGTGTCAGCAGTTTAACTGGCCGTGCCAGTTTTGTACTTACGAGTCGCCTATAGTGCGTCAAGGCGCAGATGACGGCTGCTGACTTAACCAAATTTTACCCCCAGGCTCAAGCCGAGAATTTTCGAAAAATACCGGGAAGGTAAAACCCCAGACACAGGGCGCGAGCAATTACATAGGCAATAAAGGCCAGCCAGAGCCCTGTGTTCTGCCAGTCAGGCACCCAGCTAAAACCGGCTAGCAAAAATAATACGAAAGATAGCGCCGACGCATTGCGCATGGCGCGGCTTTGAATTGCACCTATAAATACACCATCCAACTGAAACGCGACAAAAGAAACCAGCACATAGATGGCTGCGAAAGGCAGATCATGCAGCGCCTGTGCGCGCACCTGGGGCAGGGGTGTCATGGCGGCAATAAAGCTCTCGCCCTGGAAGAGTAAAATCAGTGTCAAACCCAGCGCACTTAAGGCGGCAATCTGGCTGGAATTTACCAGCGCGCGGGTAAAACTGTGCGCATCCCTGGCGCCCAGTGCCCGCCCCACCAGCGATTCCAAAGCGAAGGCAAAACCATCGAGAAAAAATGCGGAGAAGGAAACAAATTGCAAAAGGATATGATTGGCGGCCAGGGTGGTATCGCCAAAACGCGCGCCCTGGTTGGCAAACCAGGCAAAACCGCTTAACAGGAAAAGTGTGCGCCACAGTATGTCGGCATTGGTTTTTAGGGTGGCGCTGATCGCCTCTAACTGCAAAATATGTTGCCAGTGAAAGCCCGGTGATTGTTGGTGCAAAATGCGCATCACCCAAAGTAAACCCAGCGCAAAACTAATCCACTCGGCGATAGCTGTGCCCAGTGCAATGCCCGCAACTCCCCAGTGAAAATAAACCACCAGACTAATATCCAGCAGCAGATTTAAACCATTCAGTAGCAGTTGCAGTACAAGTAGTTTGCGGGTCTGGCCCAGGCCAATCAGGGTGCCCAAAAGCGCGTAATTGCCCAGGCACGCCGGCGCCCCCCAGATCCGCCAGTGCATATAATCCCTCACCTGGCTCTCTACCGCCGGGCTGGCGTCCAGCAGCCAAAGCGCCAGGCGAAAAATTGGCCATTGCAGCAGTAAGAGCACAAGTCCAATCGCAAAGCCAATTAACAGTGCACGCAGGCACGCCGCTTTTACTTCCTTCCAATCGCCTGCCCCCAGCGCCTGGGCGGTGAAACCACTGGTGCCCATGCGCAAAAAACCAAACGCCCAGTAAATAAAACTAAAAACCAGTGAACCCAGGGCGATGGCACCAAGCGCAGCCGTATTGCCAAAGTGACCTATCACCGCAGTATCAGTTAACCCCAGCAGGGGAACCGCCGCGTTGGCGAGAATAATGGGAATAGACAGGCGCAGGATCGCGCGGCGACTGGTGTTGGGTTGGGCAGAACTATTCACAAGCAGTTCCTGATTACTTCGGGTGAGGTTAAATCAATGAACCGCCTATTAAATGCGACCCGCAATAAATTTGACAGGTCGTTTTATCTCTTTTATTAAAATCTATTCCCCAGGTTGGGTGATAAAGCCCAGCTTGCTGATGCCTGCACGTTGAATCGCGGCCATGGTTTGCGCCACCTGGCCATAGGCTAGGGCTTTGTCGCCGCGCAAGTGAATTTCGGGCTGCGGCTGCTGTGCGGCGGCAGAGGCCAGGTGCGCGTCAAGTTCTGCGGTGGTTACAGGCGTTTCATTCCAAAAAATTTTTCCTTGGGCATCTAAGGCGATGTTGATCGTTTCCGGTTTAATTTCTGCCGGCGCGTTTTCCGCCTGGGGCAAATCCACGTTTACCGAGTGGGTGAGTACCGGTACGGTGATAATAAAAATAATCAGCAGCACCAGCATCACATCCACCAAAGGGGTCATGTTGATTTCGCTCATGACTTCTGCCTGGTCGTCCAGGCCGCCACCAAATGCCATGGGTTACTCCTTGTGCGCGGCCAGGCGGGTCACCTTGGCGCTTTGTACTGGGCTACCGGTAATAAAATACGCGTGTAGCTGGTGGGCAAAACGATGCAGTTTGCCCATCACACCTTTGTTGGCGCGACTGAGCGCGTTGTAGCCGAGTACCGCAGGAATGGCGACGGCTAAACCAAACGCGGTCATGATCAGTGCTTCGCCCACAGGACCGGCCACTTTATCAATGCTCGCCTGGCCACTCATACCTATACCTACCAGCGCGTGGTAAATCCCCCAGACGGTGCCAAACAGCCCAACAAACGGAGCGGTAGACCCCACCGAGGCGAGGATCGCCAGGCCGCGCTGTAATTTCTCTGAACTCTCGTCAATAGAACCTCGCAGACAGGCGGTTAACCATTCACCCAGGGGCAGATGGCCGTGCAAATCGGATTTGTGGTTAGTGTGGTGATCCAGTGCCGCCTGGCCCTCTTCGGCCAAGTGGCGAAAGGGTGATTGGCGATCCTCACCCAGGGTGCGCAGGCCTTCGACAAAACTCTGCGCATGCCAGAAATCGTTGAGACCGCGAGTAGCCCCGCGCAGCTGCGCCAAACCCAGGCCGCGCACCAATATCACCGACCAGGAGGCGATAGACATGATTAGCAAAATTATGGCGACTGACTTGATTAGCAGATCGCCCTGGCTCCACAGGGAGGCTATGCCGTAGGGGGATTCCATGGTGTTCTCCAAATTATTTCAAACTGAATTCAACGGGTAGTTCGTACCAATAATCCACCGCCAGGCCAACCTGAGTAGCGGGGATAAAGCGCCAACGGCGTACGCTGCGCAGGGCCGCGTCATCCAGGCGTTTAAAACCACTGGATTGCTTGACGGATACCGACTCCACACAGCCATTGGCTTTAACCAGTAAGCGCAAAGTGACCGTACCCTGCTCGCGCAGCTTGCGCGACATAGTGGGGTAGGCTGGCGCCGGATTGTGTAACTGGGGGCTGTCACTACTGGGTGGGATAACCGGGGTTGGTTCAGGCGCAGTCGAAGTGGAGACAGCGGCGGCGGTGGCCGCTGTTGGCACTTCCGCCGGAGCACTAGGCTGGGGCTCCTCCACCCTCGGGGCTGGGCTGGGCTGTTTGGCCTGAGGGCGCGGCACATGCGGCTTGTGGTGACGCACTGGTTTAATCTTTGCAGGAATAGGTTTAGCCACTTTTTCCAGTACGGGATTTTGTACTTTTGGCGGCGGTGGAGCAGGCTCCGCCTGCGCCATTATGATGACACCTTGGATACGCGGTGCACTGATTTCGGCCTTGGGAGGGCTTGATGGAATCAGCAGCAAAGCGCCTAGCCCGACTAAATGCAGGGTAGCTACCAAAGCAAAGCTGATGAGGCTGGCGCGGGAAATAGGCATACACAGGTGATAATGAAAAACTGGAGCAAATGATAATTAATATCATTTATGCATGCAAGATCTGTTGCTGGAATATTTGTTTGGAGTCCATACGCGCGTTGGTTATGGGTTAATTGGGGAGCGACTTGCGCTGCAAATCACAGCGCAAAAATTATCAGCCCAGCCCATAAGCCTTGGACTATACCTAAAAGGAAGGTGCAAAAAGTTGTAGGCAAGTGATGTAAATCCACAGAGGAGATGTAGCTTTGATGTCGTTAAAAGCGCTGGTCAACCAATGGGAAGCTCAAGCCCAGGGGGCACTGACTCAAGAAACCTGTGAAGTTCACCTGACAGTGGAGGATGCAGCAAAAATTAATGCGTTGATGGAGATGTACCCAAAGCGTTCCAAGGAGCAGTTAATTCGCGAATTGATAACCGCTGCCCTAACGGAGTTAGAAGCCAGCTTTCCTTATATCCAGGGTGCCAAAGTAGTTTCTACCGATGAGCTGGGTGATCCGATTTACGAGGATGTCGGCCCCACGCCAGCATTTATCACCCTCACCAAGAAGCATCTGCAGCGATTGACGACTAATTAGGGCCTGCTAACACTTACGTCCTAATTGCCGTCAGTGTACTAATCCCTCCATTGCGCCGGGCCAAGGCTCGGCGGCAAGGGATTAACAGCCTCGAAATTTCATCTGCTTTTGTATTCCGCGTTTAAGTCTTCCCGAGTATCTAACGACCAACGAATTGCCGAGGGTCGGAGTTTTCCCGCTCACCGGAATCTGACGCTATTCAATTTTATCTGCCAGCTTTTACTTGACCTGAATAGGGCAAAGCCTTAACTTGCGCGCCCGAGGTGTCTGATGGGCGCAAATTCTGATCAATTCAGTGCGCCAGGATCAGGTGAAATGGGAAGTCGGTGCTCAGGTGTTCACCTGAAATTCCGACACTGCCCCCGCAACGGTAAATTCGCGCGCGAATGAGTCCGATACCAGCCTCACGCCCGGCCAGCCAAATCGCTGGCCCAGTTCACGATGTCGCGGAGGGCCGCATCGGTGGAAAGCTCTGTAACTCGCTTGTTAAAGCTACATCTTTTTCCGCTTCCCTCCCTCATCCAACGGCCAACGCCAATTCAGGATCGAGGAATCATGTCCCAAAAATTGTCAGCATTGAGTCTGTGCAGTTTAAGTGCGGCCATTATTTCCAGCATTGCCAACCCCGCCGTTGCGCAAGAGCAAGTGGAAAAAGTTTACGTTAGTGCCACGCGCAGCGAAACGGTGCAATTGCCCGTTGCCAGCCAGATTATCGTAATCGACCAGGAGCAAATCCGTTTGAGCGGCGCCAAGTTGTTATCGGAAGTTTTGCGCACCCAGGCGGGAGTTCAGTTGACAGATTCCGACGGCAGTGGCGCGCGCAATGTAACTGTCTCCCTGCGCGGCTTGGCTGGCGCCAACAACGTGTTGGTATTGGTAGATGGACGCAAGTTGAATAATCCATCGCTCGCGGCACCGGCGCTGAATACGGTAGCTTTAAAAGATGTGGAGCGCATTGAAATACTCCAGGGCAGCGCAGGCGTGCTTTATGGCGACCAGGCGGTAGGGGGCGTGATCAATATTATTACGCGTCATGCTAACGCTGGCGAAATGAGCGGCAATGTAACTGCAATGCGTGGCAGCAGTGACCTGGAAGATTACACAGCGAGCTTGAGCCAGGGCTTTGAAGATGGTGTGAGTTATCGCCTTTCTGCACAAAAGCGTACTACCGATAACTATCGCGATAATAACAACGCGAATTATCAAAACCTGCTTGCCAATCTGCGCTATCAATTTGCGCAGGGTTTTGTGTTTGTCGAAGGTCAGCATATTAATGACCAGTTGCGTTTGCCCGGCTCGCTGTCCGATGACGATGCCAGTGACGATCGCCGCCAGACATTTACGCCCAATGATTTCAGCAATCAGATTACTGACACCTGGCGTCTTGGTGGTGGTTATGAGTTTAACGATCAATGGAAACTTCTAAGCGAATATTCGGATCGCAATGAAGAGGGTGAATACGAAAACTATGGTCTTACCCAATACTCAGTAAGAGTAAAAAGCTTGACGCCGCGCTTGGTTGGTACACTCGCCAGCGGCCATGGCAATGCGCTGGTAACTGTGGGGGTAGACGCGGTTCGCAGCGATTACGAAAGCAATAACTATTACTCCCCGGTAAACTCAGAGCAGGATCAACAAAGTATTTATGCTCAGTTAATTTACCCAGTGCTGGAGCAGTTGACGGCTACTGCAGGTGTGCGCCGGGCACAAGTAAAAGATCAAAATTACCAGGCCAGCCTGAAGCAAAAAGACAGTTTGACGGCCAGTGAGTTTGGTTTGAATTATGACTTTGGCAACCAGTGGAGTTTGTTCGGACGCTACGCGGAGAGTTTCCGTTTTGGCAATCCGGATGAAAATAACCTGGTTGCATCCACTGTGGTGTTTCTTGAACCCCAGTCTGGTAAATCCTGGGAGGTGGGCAGCGAATGGAGCGATGAAAAAAGCCATGTTTCCTACTCGCTTTATCAAATGAAAATTAACGATGAAATTGTCTACGACAGCTTTACTCCCAATAATCAAGGCTACAATGGCGCTAATATCAATTTGCCTAACTCCGAGCGAAAAGGGTTGCTGCTCTCAGCGGACACGCAATTGAGTCAGGAAATATCACTGCGATTAAATTACAGCTATACCGATGCGCAAGTGGTGGATGGCGAATACAAAGGCAAGGCTGTTCCCTTTGTTGCAAAAAACGCAGGCAGTGCCAGCCTGGTATTAACGCCCGTGGTAAACTTGAGTTTTACGCTGGAGGCCAATTACACCGGGGCGCGCTATCGCTCCAACGATGATGCCAACAGCGCCGCGCAGCTGCCGGAGTTGGTAGTATTTAACCTGGGCGGGCTATACAGCTACCGCCATCTGGATGTATCCCTGCGCATCAACAATATCACCAATGAGCTATATGCGGGTTAT
>CBINKF010000050.1:0-10654 GCA_966251115.1 uncultured Cellvibrio sp. | reverse complement strand
GTTGTTAATAAAATGCAGCTCGGGAACCCAGCGCCAGGTTTTAATTTCGTCGGCGACAGCGTCGAAGCTGGAGCCAGTGGTGGGTGCGGCGTACTGGGGATAGAGCGGCAGCAGGATTATTTTGCGCACGCCTTCATTTTGCAGCTCACGCAGTGCCGAGGCGATGGAGGGATTGCCGTACCTCATACCCAATTTTACGCTGTAGCCTTCGCCCAGTTGATGTTGCACGGCGACTTGTTGCACCCGCCCTATGCTGAGCAGCGGCGAGCCCTCGCTGGTCCATACGCTGCGATAAAGCGCTGCCGATTTGCGCGGGCGCACGCGCAAAATAATGCCGTGCAGAATAAACCACCAGAGCAGGCGCGGCACTTCGATAACGCGCGGGTCAGATAAAAACTCCGCCAGATAAGTGCGCAGGGCGCCGGTGGTGGGTTGATCGGGTGTGCCCAGGTTGATGAGCAATACTCCAACTTTGGCGGCGGGGCGATCCGCCGCGTGGAACACTGGGTCTATATCGTAATTGCGTGCTGAGTATTTGGGCATGGTGAGTCCTTACAGTCTCGTCATAGATCCAGCGAAAAATTTAACCTGGCGAGCATTATAGGCGCTAAGGTGGTGTTGAAGAAAAGCTGCGCGTATATATTTATCTGAGCCGATGGCGCCATTGCGAATGTTAATTTAGCTGACGAGAAAATCACCAGAGGCGATAAGCATGTGTTCATTCACTGGCCTCTGGTAAACATAAATCCAGGCGCTGAGGGTTTGGCCGCTGCTGAGTTGTACGCTTGCCAACTCGCGCCGATATTCCTGGTGTGCGCCCGCTGGCGTGGGGCACTCTTCGTAGTGGTCGAGCGCATCGAGTTGGGCGCTGTCCACCAGGCGGTAGACTTCACCTTTTACCGGACTGGCGCTGGTGTCCAACACCAGCGCCGGGTAATAGCTGACTTTATACAGGCGCCCGCTAACAAAGGCGTCGCCCAAAAATTCGGCGTCGCTTAAAAAGCGTTGATGGGCGCCGCTGGTGCAGGTGCGACGCAGGGTACCGTATACGAAAATGAGCGGTCGGTTCACGGTTTTGGGGCCAGCGCGGCGCAGGGTTTGTGCCTGTGGCAGCTTTGCAGGTGGTCGTTGACCATGCCTGCGGCCTGCATAAAGGCGTAGCAGATGGTGCTGCCGACAAAATTAAAGCCCTTCTTTTTTAGGGCTTTGCTCATGGCGTCAGACTCGGGAGTGCTGGCCTGTATATCTTTTAAGCTTTTGATTTTATTTTGCCTGGGCACACCGCCGACAAAACTCCACAAAAACTCATTGAAACTTTCGCCGCTTTTTTGCATTGCCAAATAGGCTTTGGCGTTGCGCGTTACGCTTTCGATTTTTAAACGGTTGCGGATGATGCCCTCGTTAAACATCAGCTTTTCCTGTTTGGCAGGGGTGTAGCGGGCAATTTTTAGCGGGTCGAAATTATCAAAGGCGGCGCGGTAATTGTCGCGCTTGCGCAGCACCGTAATCCACGACAGCCCCGCCTGGGCGCCTTCGAGAATCAATAATTCAAACAACTTTTGATCGTCGTACAGGGGCACACCCCACTCCTGGTCGTGATAGTCGCAGTAGAGCGGGTCGGTACCGCACCAGTCGCAGCGAATTAGCGGCATGAGTTGTCGTCCTCTTGTTGGTGGCGCTCCTTCATAAGCGCGAGAAAATGTTTAAGGCTTTTGGTATCTGTGGTTTCAAAATGCTGGTCGCTGGTATCAAGCGAGTTGATGCGGTCGAGGCGAAAGGTGCGATAGTCGTCGCGCAATTGACACCAGGCCACCAGGGTCCAGATCTTGCCCCAAAAAATCAGCCCCAGGGGTTCGATGGTGCGTGTGGATTGCTGCTCGTCGGCGCGGGTGTAGTGAATATCCAGTTTGAATTTTAAACGAATCGCCTCGCGAATGGCCTGGCTGTGGGCAGTGTAATACTTTTGCACCTCCTCCATGGTAGGTACCAGGAGCGGCAGGTTTTCATCGCTGTGGCGCAAATGGTCGGGCAGTACCGCGAGGATTTTTTGAATCGCCTGTTTGGCGTGGCGCGCCATCTCGGTATCGCCCCAGCTGCTCACCATGCGCGCGCCCAGCAGCAGCGATTCCACCTCCTCGCGGTCGAACATCAGCGGCGGCAATTGATAGCGGTGCGACAAGCGGTAGCCGACTCCGGCTTCGCCCTCGATGGGCACGCCCGAAAGGCTTAGCGACTGGATATCGCGGTAAATGGTGCGCTCCGATACCTGCAGGTGCTCGCTCATCTGGCGCGCGGTGAGTACGGTGCGGCGGTTGCGCAGCAGGGTGGTGAGTTGGAACAGGCGTTCGGCGCGGTGCATGGTGAATCTCGCGTTCGGGAGTGAGGGCAGCCTAGGTGAGGCCACTGACAGATTATGTCAGTAGGGCGTTGCGGGTGATACAGGATTTGTCTGTAAGGGGGCTGTGGATCGGCGTCGGGGCGGCAGCAAGTCTGTGATTGAAATGCCATTTCGAGCCCGTCACCGGCGAATAGCCGGTGAAATTCGCCCCTACAGGCAGGCGCTCTGTGCTACCTTTAGGAAACGCTGATAGGCGAGACCGAATTCCCTGAACAAGGCGCGTTTATGCTCACTTTTTACCCAGAAATAAAACCCTACCAACGCCATCAAATCGCTGTTGAAGCCCCGCACGAAATCTACGTCGACGAGTCAGGTAACCCGGAGGGTATTCCCGTTCTCTTTGTTCATGGCGGCCCGGGTGCCGGATGTGGCAAATATGATCGTCGCTTTTTCGACCCTGAGGTCTATCGCATTATCCTGTTTGACCAACGCGGCGCCGGTCGCTCGCGCCCCCACGCCTCGCTGGACGACAACACCACCCACAAACTGGTGGCCGACATGGAAGCCATTCGCGAACACCTGGCGATCGACAAGTGGGCGCTGTTTGGCGGTTCCTGGGGTTCGACCCTGAGCCTGGTTTACGCCGAAACCTATCCCGAGCGGGTGCTGGGCCTGGTATTGCGCGGCATTTTCCTGTGTCGTCGCGAAGATGTGCAATGGTTCTATCAGTCGGGCGCCAATCGTCTCTTCCCCGATTTGTGGGAGCCCTTTGAGCAGCAGATTCCCGAGGCCGAGCGCGGCGATATGATCAGCGCCTACTATCGTCAGCTCACTGGCGAAAACCAAATTCAGCAGATGTCGGCGGCCAAGGCCTGGTCCGGCTGGGAGGGGCGCACCGCCACCCTCAAGCCCTGCCAGGACCTGGTGGATTCCTTTACCGAGCCGCACCGCGCCCTGTCGCTGGCGCGTATCGAAGCCCATTATTTTGTCAATGACTCCTTTCTGGAGCCGAATCAAATTGTTAACAACGCCCATAAGCTGGAAGGCATTCCCGGTGTAATTGTGCATGGTCGCTATGACGTTATTTGCCCGCTCGATAACGCCTATGCGCTGCACAAGGCCTGGCCGGGGTCGGAGCTGCAAATTATTCGCGAAGCCGGCCACGCCTCGCGCGAGCCGGGCATAGTGGATGCGCTGATTCGCGCCACAGATTCGCTCGCCAAGCGACTGCGCAAGGATAATGGTGACCAGCGCGCCTAAGCTGCTGCTGAGGTGCTGAAACGGAGCCGTGAAAGGCTCCGTTTTTTATTTGTGGGGGCTCTGCGGGCAGTGGTGAAAGATTAACGAGGTAAGTATGTTAGGACTGATTCAGCGCGTTAAGCGCGCCGCCGTAGAAATCGATGGCGAGCTGATTGGCGCCATAGACCAGGGCATATTGCTGCTGTTGGGTATTGAGAAAACTGACACGCGCGAAACCGCTGACAAGCTGCTCGACAAGGTACTGGCCTATCGCATCTTTAGCGATGAGCAGGGCAAGATGAATTGCAACTTGCAGCAGGTAAACGGCGGCTTGTTGGTCGTCTCCCAGTTCACACTCGCTGCCGATACCAAAAAAGGCTTGCGCCCGAGCTTTTCATCTGCCGCCAGCCCGGCCCAGGCAGAGGAGCTCTACGATTATTTTGTCACCCAGGCGCGGGCGCGCAATCCACAGGTGGGCACCGGAAAATTCGCCGCCAATATGCAGGTGAGTTTGGTCAACGATGGCCCGGTGACTTTTATGCTGGAGATGGATTAGTCACGTATGCTGGAGATGAATTAGTCACGGCGGCCTGGTTTCATCGGCCTGGTTGCATCGGTCTAGTCGCTTTGGAAATCACCCTGTTGAAACCAGTAGCGGGAGTTATCGGCGTCAGTGCCCGGAGAGAGTATGGGATTGGGCAAATTGATCCAAACCCAATTTTTACTTGCAGTTAGCGGAAAGGCGCTGCTGGTATAGGGGTGGTTGGTAATAGTCGCCAGGAGCTGGCCATTGTCGATCATCTGCTCCAGACCCGCTTCAATCCACTGCGCCAGGTATTCGTTTTGCCGGCCGGTAAAAAAATACATAGGAAAGGGGTAATGAATCACCAGCGGTTCGAACAGCATGAGCTCCGGGTGGATAGGAAGAATTTGTTTGAGCTCTAAGTCAGTTTCATAATAGCCCCGCGGCAGATAATCGCAGCGGCGCCCGGCGAGGGCGTGAAACAGATTGCGGTAACCGGCCAGTTGCACCACGCGCAAACCCGAGGCGCGCAATATTTCAGCATCCGGCCAGTCCAATCCCTGGCAAGCACTATAGCGCTGTAGGTCCTGCAGGTTTTTTACCTGGGCAAATTTTGCGGCCATATCCTGGCGAATAATCATCCGCCTAAACCCCAGCAGTCCGCGCACCAGGGGGATATGAATAGCGCGTAAATTTTTCTCCCGCTCCAGGTCCGTTCCCATCCAGGCAATATCAAGGCGTTGCCCTTTGCTCAGCTCATAGCTTATGCGTCCCTGCTCCATTTCCAGGGTTTCTTTTATCTCTGGTAAGGGACGTCCCCTGGCGCCTGCAAGCAGAGCCTGGCGCAGCAGACTGACGTAGTAATCTTGCGGCACTACCCAGTTGGGTGCAGCCTTGGGAACGCGCACCTCGGTTAGCACGGGTTCCTGGGCGAGGAGCAAATGCGGGTAGGCAATCACTAGCAGTACAAATAACAACTGCAGGCAGGTGCGTCGACATCCTGTGTTCAATAAGTGTTTGTCTGGGGCCAGCGCTTGCCCCAAAACACGACTAAAGCGGGAATCCATAAAACCACCGAAAAGCTACTGGTAACGGATATCTGTCGGTAACTAAAACAGGTTGAGGATAAGCTGATTTTAAGTAGAAATGCGTGCCAAGCTGATTTGAGTATAGTACAGCGGGTCTTAAAGTTAGTTGAATATTCACCGCTGGTTTAAGGGCTGGTTTAAGGGCTGAGTTAGGCTGAACTTGCCAAGGGCGAACTGTTGCACGCGCGCCAAATTTTATGGTTTGTGAGCAGTTTGACCTTGCGGGAAATCCAGAAAAATCACGCGGGTAAATTGGGGATAAACGGTTCAAAAAAGTTCTGGCTAATCGCTTCCTTAGCGATGAATAAGTGGAGATGAATTAGCCTATTTCGGATATGACCTGGCTGGGGGCTGTCTAGTCGTGCCGCAAGTCACTCTGAAAGTCACTTTGCTGAAACCAATAGCGGCGGTCGCCAGCGTCAGTCTGGCGCGAAAGAATGGGGTTGGGCAGTTCAATCCACACCCAATTGGGGGCGGCCTGGAGTGGAAAGGCGCTGCTGGTGTAGGGGTGGTGAGTAATAAACTCCAGCAGTTGGCCATTGCTGATCATGCGTTGCAAACCTGTTTCTATCCACTGCGCCAGGTATTCGTTTTGGCTGCCCGTAAAAAAATACATGGGGAAAGGATAGTGAATTATCAGGGGTTTAAACAGCATCAGCTCCGGGTGAATGGGGGTAAAGCGTTTGAGCTCCGAATCGGTTTCAAAATAGCCGCGCGGTAAGTAATCGCAGCGGTGACCCGCCAGGGCATGGAAAAGGTTGCTGTAACCTGCCAGCTGCACCACCCGCAGGCGCGAGGCGCGCAGTATGTCGGCGTCCGGCCAATCCAGGCCCTGGCAGGCGGTAAAGCGCTGCAGGTCCTGCAAATTTTTAACCTTGGCAAAATCAACGGCCATGTCTTTGCGAATAATAATGCGGCGAAAGCCGAGCAGCCCGCGCACCAAGGGGATACGAATAGGGCGCAGCTTTTGCTCGCGCTCGATATTGCTTCCCATCCAGTAGACATCCACATTTTTACCGCGGCTCAACTCATAGCTGATGCGCCCCTGCTCCATTACCAGGGTATCCTCAATGCTCGGCAGCGGCCGGCCGTTGGCACCTTGTTCGAGCGCCATGCGCAATAGCGTCACATAATATTTTTGCGGGGCATCCCAGTTGGGCGCCGCCTTGGGCACCCGCACGCGGGTGAGCTTTTGCTCTTCTCCATCCACACCGGCCACACCAGCCACACCACCGGCAAAATCCGCAAGCGCAGCACCAAAAAACGCGCCGCTGACCAAGGGGGCAATAAAAAAGGCTGCGAGAAGGACAAGCCATTTGACACAGCGATGGCGCTGTCGAAACCCTGGGTTCAACAGAGACGGGGAGGGGACCGGCTGGTGCCCCGATAGTCTGGAGCGGTAATCCATAACACCACCTGGGTTTGACCCGGCAAATATGGATTGAAATCCGATAGCTAAGGAACCTCTGAAAAATTACCTGCGTTGCAATCGCGGCGTTAAAAACAGGCTCAAAATGCTCATTTATGACGTATAAACTGCGCTTTTTCGCCTGTTTTTGCCTTGCGCTTACTGCCTCGCCTACATTTTTCAGAGGCTCCCTAAATTAAATTCCGCCAACAAAAACTTTTAGGAAACTCCTAAAAAATCTAGGCGAGGCCGCGCCTGCAACGCAGGTAATTTTTCAGCGGTTCTTTTGATGAAAATTGCGCCACTGAGCCGAAGTATAGTACAGCCAAGCTTAATTTTATTTGAATAATAAATGACCAGGGGAAGCGGTTAATGGCTAATAAACGGCGGCTAATGACCAATAACAGGCGGTTGCTGCTCCAGGCCGGTGTTAACTGAGCCACAGCGTGGCAAGCTGCTCAACCTGCTCCAGGTTGTATTGCTTAAGGGCAGTTTGCAGCTGCTGCAGGCGGGTGCTGCCCAGTTGTTGGGGGGTGAAGTCCGCCACCAGGCGGCGGCACTGGCTCATGTCGCCGCTGACAGCGGCCTGGGCCAGTTGGCGCAGCAGGGGGAATAGCGGGGCGAGGTTGCCCGGGTTGTTCTCGTCCGGCGTGGGGGCCGCCTGGACCTCGCCGTCGCCTGCTTCAAAACGGGCGCCGCTGAATTTTTCCAGGGCGCGGAAAATTTCCTCAAAACTATAGGGCTTGCCGATAAAGTCCTGAAAACCCTGCGCCAGATAATAGCTGCGTTCGTGATCCAGGCTGGAGGCGGACACCGCCACCAGGGGTTTATTGGCATAGCGCGGCAGCTGGCGCAGCCGGTGGAGCATCTCCAGACCGTTGAGGTCGGGCATGCGGATGTCGGTAAAAATCATATTGAATTCCGCCTGCGCGCAGGCCTCCAGCCCCTGGCGGCCATTGGCGGCGCTGCTTACCTCGCAACCTAGCTGCGCGAGCAGGCTCACCAGCACATCGCAGCTGTCCTTGTCGTCCTCCACCACCAGCAGTTTGCAGCTTGCGCCTGCGGCCAGTTGGGGAAGCGACCTGGGGCTATGGTTGGTTTGCAATTGAATTGTTTCGGTGGGCAGTGGCAGGCGCAGGCGCGCCTGGGTGCCTCGGCCTAGCTGGCTGGTAAGTTCCAGGTTGCCGCCCATGCCCTGTGCCAGGTGGCGCGAGAGGGTCAGGCCCAGGCCGGTGCCACCGGCATCCTCGCCGGCCTGGCCCTGGCGGAAGGCGGAGAACAGCTGCTGCAGCTCCTGCGGGGCAATGCCTGGGCCGGTGTCGCTGATTTCAAATTCGACCTGTTCTGCCTCGCGTTTTAAATGCAGGCGCACCTCGCCCTGCTGGGTGAACTTGACTGCATTGCCCAGCAAATTGAGCAGTATCTGGCCGATTTTCTGGCGGTCTCCTTTCACCACACTGGGTTTGGGCAGGTCCACCTGGATTGTCAGTTTGAGGCCTTTGCTCTGGGCGCGGCCGCTGATGATATTGGCGATTTCTGCCACTTCCTGATGCAGGTCGAAATAATCCTGGCGCAGGTTGAGCGCGCCGGATTCAATTTTGGACAGGTCGAGAATATCGTTGATCAGCCCCAGCAGGCGCTGGCTGGCGTTGAGGATCAGTTCCAGGCGCTCGCGCTGGGGGCCGCCGATTTGCTGGTCGCGCATCAGCAGTTGGGTGTAGCCGAGCACGGCGTTAAGGGGGGTGCGAATCTCGTGGCTCATGTTGGCGAGGAAGCGGCTCTTCGCTTTGGCGGCGTCTTCGGCGGCCTCTTTGGCCTGTGATAGGGCCGCCTCGGTTTCCTTTTGCGCGGATATGTCGCTCATGACTATACCCAGGTAGAGGCAGCGGCCCTGGTCGTCGCGAATCACGAAAAAGGTCTCCTGGGTGGGGAACTGGCTGCCGTCGGCGTGTAGCGCCGCCATTTCCCCCTGCCACTGGCCGGTATCTATCACGCGCGGGATTATCTCATCGCGCACCTGCGCCTGGAGCGCCTCCGGGTAGTACTCCCAAAAGGCCTTTTTGAAATTGCCATCCTGCAGATAGCCATTGAGCATCACGCGCATGGCCGGGTTCATATAAAGAGTTTCGGCCTGCAAATTGGTAATGGCGAAACCCTGGCTGGAGTTTTCGGCAAAGCGTTTGAATTTTTCCAGCTCGTCGATCAGTTGATGCTTATCGGTAATGTCGCGGCCTATGCCAAGTATGCCGAAGGTCTGCTGGTTTTCGTCGCGCACCGCGACTTTTAAGGTATCGAGCATGTACAGCTGGCCATCGGCGCCAGTCAGCCACTGCTCGTAGCGATGGGGTTGGTCGCTGCCCAGGGCCACCTTGTCGTTGCGACGGAATATCTGGGCTATGTCGCGGCTCACCAGTTGCTGTTCCTCCTTGCCGATAATTTCATCCTCAGCGCGCCCCAGCAGTTTGGTGAAGGCCTTGTTGCAGGCGATATAGCGGCCCTGGGTGTCCTTCAGCCAGATGGGGTCGGGAATATTGTTGAGCAGGCTGCGCAGCTCCTGTTGGCGCTGCTGCAGGGCCAGCTGTGAATCCTGCAATTGCTCCTGGGTTTGCTGGCGCTGTTCGATTTCCTTAAGCAGCCAGTCGTTGGCGGTGCGCAGCGCCAGGGTTTGCTCTTTGACTTCGCGCTCCAGGCGCTGCTGGTTGTGCACCAGCGAATCCTGGTGTTTTTGACGGGCGCGCAGGTAGGCCGCCAGCAGGCCGATAATCAACAGGCCAATCCCGAGGGTGGTGGCCTGCAGCCAACTGGGTAAAAACCAGTGGCGCAGATCCAGGCGGGTGTGCAGCAGCAGGGTTTGGTTGGCCAGGGACAGGGGGCTGGCGTGCACCAGCTGCTGTCGGTGCTCGGGGCTGGCGTCAGCGGCAACCCAATGATCCCGCTGCCAGCGGATTTCGTGGTGCTGATCGGGGTTGGCACTCAGGCTGATATCCAGCGCTGGCATCAGGGTTTGCTCTAATCCAGCGCTTAACCAGCGGCCCATATCCAGCTTCATCGCCAGCAGCCCGGGGTGCGGACACTGGCGGGTTGGGCAAACGGGCAGCAGCCAGGTGATGTCTGGCTGCGACTTTGGCCCTGAGTTGAGCATCGGGCTGACCAGCGCTGTGCCGGACGCCAGGGCCTGTTGGATCAGTGGCTGCTCATCATCTGTGGGCCAGGGCTGTGCAGCAGTTGACGGCAGATTCTGCCAGTTATGGCTGTTGGCACCGGGCAACCAGGCCAGCTGTTGCAGCCAGGGGGCATTCTGCTGCAGCTCGCTGCCCAGGCGCGCAAACAGGTTGAAATTGGCATCGCCATCCATCGCCAAGCTATTGCTCGCCAGTGCCTGGGCCAATAGTTGTAGCTGCTGTTGGCTCACCAGCAACTGGCGCTGCAGGGCCAGCTGCAGCAATTGCGAGTCGGTGCGAAAGCGCGCCTTGGCGTTGCTGCGCTCCTGATAGCCGATCAGGCTGACCAGCAACAGCAGCACGCCCAGCCCGGTGCTGAGCAGCAGGAACACCTGGGTGCGGGCGTGGTCCTGGCGCAGGCTGGGAACCAGCCACCAGGCCAGCAATGGGGTGACGACCAGCATGCCTATGGCGTCCCCCAGCCACCAGGTCAGCCAGTTTTCCAGCAGATCGCCTGGGCCAATCAGCTGCCAGTAGTGCAGCACGGTGACGCCGCTGGTGGCGCCGAGGAGCGTGCCGCCAAAAATGCTCGCGGCAAACCAGAGGCTGCGCCGGCTGCTGGGGGGGCGAGCGGCCGCCAGCAGCCGCCGGTTGAGACGCGCAATCACCAGCGCCTGCAGCACCGAGCCGGCGGCAATCAGCGCGGCTGGGGCAATGGCCCACAGGCCCTGGACAGGGGAGTTGGGGGTGGCGAAGTGCAAAAAATAGTTGGCGCAGAAGACGCCCAGGCAGAGCCCGGGTAAGAGTTGAATATCGAATATCAACAGGGCGAAGAGAGACAGGCCGGCACCCGGCCAGATGATCGAAACCTGGCTGGTATAACTGCTCCAGTGCAGG
>CBINKF010000049.1:0-10684 GCA_966251115.1 uncultured Cellvibrio sp. | reverse complement strand
GTTAGAGGTCAGCCGCGCGCCCGATGAGCAAATTCGCTATGAGTTTGCCGACCGCCAGTTTTCGCAGCAGCGCTGGATGGTGGAGGTGAGCAACGAAGCTGGCAATGGCATTCTCTGGACTGTTACCACCAAAGCGCGCGAGCGACAACTCCTGCCGCTGCAGCACGCGCTTACCAAAGGCCTTATCGGCTTGCGCCTGCTGATTATCCGCCCGGCTGACGCCGCCACTTTTGCGTCTGTCAGTTCCATTGCCGACTTGCAAAAGCTGGTGGCCTGCCAGGGCAGTCAGTGGCCAGATACCCAGGTGCTGCGCGCCAACGGTCTGAATGTGAATGAGGGGATGGATGTGGAGCGGCTGTACAAAATGCTCGCCAGTGGCCGCTGCGATTATTTTCCGCGCGGTATTTCGGAGTTGACCCTGGAGGACGGTTATCTCCAGCGTCACCGGTTGATGGCGGTGCCGGGGTTGGTGATCACCTATCACCAGGCGATGTATTTTTTTGTTAATCGCAATAACCATGCCTTGGTCGAGCGCCTGGATGCGGGCTGGCAAAAATTGGTTGCAAATGGCGAGTTGGACAACTTCTTTTTTTCGCAGCCCCGCGTGCAACAGGCGCTGGCATTTTTAGCTGCCACACCCATCAGGATTATTGCGCTGGATAATCCCAGTGCGCCCAACAATCTGTCGATTCCAGGTATAAATTATTGGCTGGAGCAGGCCGCCCAGAGAGGCTATGGGCGCAATACCCCAGCCCCTCGCCCCGACCTAGCCCCGGGGATTAGCGGCGGTGATGGGAGGCGGTGATGGGAGGCGGGGGAAAATCCAGCTCGATCCCTAAACCCTGGGGTTTGCAGGAGTAAAAACGCAGCGACGCGCGGTGGAGTTCGGCAATGCGTGCGACTATCGACAAGCCCAGACCTGTGCCGGTGCTATCTGCGCTGGCCTCGCGGAAAAAGCGCTTGCCGAGCTGGGGCAATTGCTGCGCCGGTACCCCCGGCCCCTGGTCCTCCAAACGCAGGATCAAATGGCCCTGCGGGTTGCTGTGGCTGAAAACTTTAATCGGCGAATTCGCCGGGGCAAATTTCAAAGCGTTTTCCAACAGGTTGCGCAACAGCACCTGCACTAAAATCGGGTAGCCCCAGAGTTCGTCCTGCTCCAACTGAAGGTGGAGTTGGGCCGGCAAATGACCCTGGGCTTGCGGCAGCAGTTGGTTGTAAAGCTCGCGGAGACTGGCGCCCAGTGCAATGGGCTGGGGCTCACCCAGCTCGGGCGCATCCAGGCGCGCCAGGGTTAGCAGTTGGGTGACCAAGTGAGTGCTGCGATCCACGCCCTCGATAACCCTGTGCAGGTGGCGTCGGGTTTGCGCGCCATCGCTGGCTTTTAATCCCAGTTGGGCGTTTAGCCGGAGCGCCGCCAGCGGTGTGCGCAGCTCGTGGGCAACATCGCCGAGAAAGCGCCGCTCGCGCTCAAAATCCAGCTTTAAACGCGCCATCAGGCCATTGAGGGCAAGCACCAGCGGGCGCAGCTCGGTGGGGGAATTGGTGCCCAGGTTCACCGGTTCCAAACGGTCGATATCGCGGTCTTCCAGCTGGCCGACAAGGCGCTGCAGCGGCTTTAATGCCAGGTGCACCAGGGTGACCAGCGAGAGCGCGAGCAGCAGGCCGGTAATTAACAGGTTGAGCATTACGCTGTCGGATAGATGATCTTCCAGTTCGCCACGAATATCGCCGCGCTCGGCGATAATGATCCACAAACCGTTATTGGGCAGTTGATGGGTAAACACATACCAGCGATAGCCCTGATACTGTTTGAGGTAATAGCCGTCCTTAAAAAGCGACAGGGCATACATGGGCGAGGTGGGGGTTTTAACCAGCAGGTTGCCCTCGCCATCCCAGATCTGGATCGCCAGTTTGCCCTCGTAGCCATGGCCCTCGTCAGTGCGCTCCTCTTCACCCTGTTCCTCGTAAACTTTTAAGGTGTTGAGCAGGGCGTTGTTGAGGTTGTCAAAATCAATTTCGCTCACGGGGCGGTCGATTAAACCCTGCAAGATGCGGCTGGTTTGCGCCAACTGTGCATCGTAGAGCTCATCGATCTCCACGCTTGCCAAATAGCGGTTGATAAAAAAGTTGGCGATAAAACTCACCGCCAGCAGGGCCAGCAGGCTGACCACCAAAAATTGTTTGATGGAGCTGATACCCAGGCGATTCAAGACTGGCTGCGCTCAGGTTTGTGAATGGTATAACCCAGGCCGCGCACCGTGTGGATTAACTCCAGGGGGATTTTTTTGCGCAGGTGGTGAATGTGCACCTCAATGGTATTGCTCTCCACATCCTCACCCAAACCGTAGAGGCTCTGCTCCAGCTGTTCGCGGCTGAGCACGCGCCCGGTGTTTTGCAGCAGCTTGAGCAGCAACATAAATTCGCGTCGCGATAAATTAATGGCCACGCCTTTTACGCTGACACTAAAGGCCTCTGGCTCCACCACCAGATCACCGTACACCAGCTCGCTGCTGGCGCGACCTGTGGCGCGGCGGGCGAGGGCGCGCAAACGCGCGAGCAGTTCGTCCAGGTCGAAGGGTTTAAGCAGATAATCGTCGGCCCCCGAGTCCAGGCCTTTTACCTTGTCCTCCAGGGTGTCACGCGCAGTTAGCAGCAGCACCGGCAGCTGCTGTTTCTCACGGCGCAGTTGGCGCACCAGGGTCAGGCCGTCCACGCCCGGCAGACCTATATCGAAAATGCCCAACTCATACTCGTATTGCCTGACCAGGCGCAGGGCTGTCTCTGCATCCTTGGCCCAATCGACCACATAGCCGCGCGGTATCAGCGCCTCCTGCAGGGCCTCACCGAGCATTAGGTCATCTTCTAGCAGCAGTAATCTCACGCGCAGTTCCTCTGTGATTATCAATTAATCCAGGCACCAGAAGGGTGCGCCCTGGGCTTGTAAAAATGTTCGCGCATCCGCCCCCTGCAAAAGCGCAAAGGTCGCCAGCATACCCGCCTGCAGGCAGCTGCCGGCCGCCACTGTGACAGAGCGGGGGGCATTGGCCGCCGGCCAGCCCGTGTGCGGGTTAAGGATATGACTATAGCGTTTGCCCCGGTGCAACAAATAGCGGCGCGAGTCGCCACTGGTGGCCAGCGCGCCCGCCGAAATTTCCAGGTGGTTGCGACCCGCTGCCAAGGCCGGGCTGGAGCCATCGCCGGGCGCCTCTATTCCCACCCGCCAGGGTTGGTTGTTGGCGCGTGGTCCGGACACGGCCAGGTCGCCGCCAAAATTGACCAGCACCGGGCAACTGCAGCGCTGGCGCAACAGCAGCAGCACTCTGTCTACGGCGTACTCCTTGCCGATACCGCCCAGGTCCAACTCCATACCGGCGGGCATTTGCAGTTGCGGTTTGTGCCAGCGGACTTTGTCCCAGCCCACCAGCGGCAGGAGCTGGTCGATCTTGTCCTGTGGCGGCAACTGGTCCGAGCCGTCAAAACGCCAGGCGCGGCGCAGACAGCCGGAGGTGATATCAAACATGCCCTCGCTTAACCGGTAACACTGATCGGCAAAATCCAGCAGCAGCGAGGTTTCTTCATCCAGGTTGAGTAGCTGCCCGCCGGACTGGTTGATTTGCGAGAGACAACTGCCCGACTCGTAGCGGCTGAATTTATGCTGGATACGCAGGGCTTCCTGCTGGGCGACCAGGGTTAGCGCGCGTGCCAGTGCCTGGTCGGGGGTGTCGATAAGAATTTCGCAGGGACTTGCCATAGCCTCAAAGCAGCCAGTCCAAAAATTGCCCTCGGCGGTATTATCGCGTGCTTTTAACTGTGGGTCGGTCATGGGGTTTTTCGCTGCTGCGTTTTTTATTCATCGTTGGTAAGTCTACCCCAGCAAAAAAATCCGCGCCCGGCAAAGGCCGGGGCGGAAACAGACTAGCGCAAGCTGTTAAAAGCTGAATGAGTAGCCAATCAGCAGGGTCATAGCCTTGAGGTCCGGGTAGGGGTCTATACCCTGCAGTTGGGTCATACTCGCCGGCAGTTGGACATCACCTTTTTGCTGATAGGACTCCAGGCGCACGCTCAGCTCGGTATCGCGATCAAGGCTGTAACCAACTTTAACGCCAAAGGTTGTCCCGCTGAGCTTGGCCAGGCGCGGGTCGGCCGAGGCGTAATCCAGGGTTACCGCGCCCTGGGCCGTATCCTGTGAGGCCGACAGATAGGGTTGGTAAAAATCGGCTGCGGTTTGGCTGTACCAGCGCAGATGAGGCTCGATATAAAAATGCTCATCCCATTGGTAGCGGTAGCGCACATCCAGGGTGTTGGATTTGATGCCCCAGTCATCGGTGTAATAGCGATAGGAAAAGTCGATGACATCCTCGCGCAGGTGGATTTTGTTGCCCCAGTAAATACTGCTGCGGGTGCGGCTGTCGGGACGATTTTCATAGGCGTACCAATTGCCCTGGCCGGTTTCGGGGTTAACCAGGTTGGCACCGTCGTCGGCCAGTACCGAGAGAATTTTATAGGGGTCATTTTGGTAGCCGCTGCTGCTGCCATAAGCAAAATTGATCTGGGTGAGCCAGTGACGATTCATGACCTGACTGATCCCAAGCAGCAATTCGCTAACGGTTTTACTCTTACCGTTGCCACCACCACTGGCCTCATCGCCCTCGCCCTCGCGCCCGCCTGTGATGCTAGTGTCCAGCGCCGAAAATGCGCGAGGTACGCCGCCCACGGCATCCACCTGATCCGACTCCAGATTGAGCCCGAGCGACAGGGTGGTGTTTTTCTGGTTGAAATCGCGCGCAATAGCCGCGTTTAAACCCGCCGAGGTAAAGTCGTACTCCTTGGAAAAATTGCCCCCCAGGGTGATTTGATTGCGCTCGCCCATGGGTTGCGTCCAGCTCGCTGAAATGGCGCTGCGAGTGTCGTGAAAGCTGGTGTCCAGCGGGGTTTCGCCAGCTTTGGCCTGGTAGCTTTCGCGCCCCGATGGGCCGGTGAATGTCTGCACCTGGTTGCTCGCCAGGGCGCCGTTGGGCGAGGCACCGGTAAGCGAATCCAGGGTTAGTTTGAGCGATAACAACTGGCCTTCACCCAAGTCTTTGGATAGCGCCACTATGGGCTCCACCGCCTGGACGCGGCTATCGGCTTCGGAGTAAACCGAAAGCGCGGTGTCGGCTTTCCAGGGCTGCTCGGCCTGGGCGCTTAAACTCAACAGGCTGGTGGTTGCCGCCGCCAGTGCCAAACGCACATTGGCTGCTTTGGGTTTGCTGTGGTTGGCCTCTTTAGGTTTGCTGTTGGTTAGTTGCATCCGCAGCCACCTCCACCAAAACCGCGACCGCCGGTGGAGGCCTCTTTACTGAAATAGGTGTGAGTATCCGCTGCTTCTTCCAAAGGATAGGCAGAGGGTTGCATGGCCTTTTGGGCGAGCAGGTCGCGCTCCCAGGGTTTTACCCCCAGGGCCGAACAGCCGGTAAGGTGCCCGAGTACTGCCAGGGTTAACAGGGTTTTAAACAGCCTAGTCATGGTTTTCCTCCGCGACTTTTTGTTGGGCCAGGGCCGGGCTGGCGAGCAGTTGTTGCAGCTCCTGCTCGTAGTCGGCGCGCTTGTTGTCGTGAAAACCTATGTGCTTGAAACGCGCCTTGCCGTCGCGGTCGATGATCAGGGCGCTGGGCATGGCGGCCACTTTATAGGCCTCGGCCAATTCGCCCTGGGGGTCAAACACTATGGGGAAGGCCGGGTTTAGCTCCTTGATAAAACCCTCGGCGAGCGGTCGCTCCTGATCCAGATTGACACCTATGATCACCAGACCCTGATCCTTGTATTTTTGAAAGATGCTGTTCATCCAGGGGAATGAATTGCGGCAGGGCTCGCACCAGGAGGCCCAAAAATCCAGGTAGACCACCTTGCCCTTATAGGCCTGAAGGTTGAGTTGATCGGCGCTGGCTGGCAGCCAGGCCAGCGCCAGCAGCCAGGAAACACCCAGCAGCGGGCGCCAGGAAACACCCAGCAGTGGGCGAGAGTAGCGACGCAAGCTTTTTATCATTGAGGCATCCTCGCAGAGGTTCACAGTTACAGAGGTTGTGATTAACGCAAGCGCAGGTTAAGGCAAACTTAAATCAGCTTGTGGAGCTGCCAGCTTAAGCCTGGCTTAAGCTCGGGTTCGCACAATTCGCCCCAGTTGGAAAACCAAACTGCGGGGCGACAGCTATGGGGTGGATGGGATTGGCTAAGGCGGCAAGAGGCAGGTGCTGCAACAGGCGCGCGCGGGGCGCAGCTGCTGTAGGTATTGTCGCGCTCGCGCTGAGCCTGGGTTTTACCGCTGGGGTTTGCTGGGCCGAGCCGGTTCACTTTGAGCAAATACCCGGGGATGCGCCTAATTTCCTCGATGTTGATCGCGCCTTTAGTTTTGCTCCGCAATTACAGCAGGGGTGGCTTAAATTGCGCTGGCGCATAGCGCCGGGCTACTACCTTTACGGTTCGCGCCTGCAGGTTTATCGGCTGCTAAAGCGGCAGCCGCAGCTGCTGCACTGGCAGAGTTTGACCCAAGCGCAGCAGCTCCAGGACCCCAATTTCGGGGCAGTCGATGTTTATCGCCAGCTGCTGGAAATAGATCTTCCCCTGCGCCAAGGGCATAACCCGGATGAGCAGGAGCAGGTCATAAGGATTAAGTATCAAGGCTGTGTAGACGCCGGCTTTTGTTACCCCATTCAATGGCGCGAGCTTCAACTGATGCAGGGCGAGCTGCGGGTGCGCCGGATTAGTCCGCCACAAATTTAACGGGGCCGGCGTAGGTGGCTCGCGCTATCTGGGGTAAACTGCGCAGCTTTTGCAATTTGGGTTTTGGGGAAGATATTGTGGTTGAAGGTTTAAAGTCGCTGTACCGCCGCTGTTTTGTTAAGGTCGATAGCCTGGTGTTTGCGGCCGTATGGGCGCTGTTATTGGCGCTGTTTTATAACACGGCCTTTTGGCGCGACCTGGCGAGCTTGTCGCATCTCGATCAGCCTATGGGGCTGCTCTTTTTTGTCGCTATGTCCCTGGTGCTCTGGCTGTTGATGTTTGTTTTTCTCAACCTGCTGATTATCCCCTACCTTGCCAAACCCCTGCTGACGCTGCTGTTGGTTATTGCCGCCGGCACCGCCTATTTTATGGGGGCCTATGGCGTGGTCATCCACAAGCTGATGATCCAAAACGTGTTTGAAACTGACCCGGCAGAAATAAAGGGCCTGATATCACCGCTGCTGGTTTTGGATCTGTTGCTGCTGGGGGTATTGCCAAGTCTGTTGGTGTGGCGGGCGCGTATTAATTACGCCGGTTTTGGTCGCGAGCTCTGGCGCAAAATCAAAGCGGGCGGCGGCGCGCTCTTGTTGGCGATAGTGATTATCCTGTGCCTGTCGGCGCAGTTCGCCTCTTTTTTCCGCAACCACAAAGAAGTGCGTCAAAAGGTCAATCCGCTCAATGTCGTCGCCGCCACCCTCAGTTATTGGGCCGATAGCGGCCAGGCGGCCGAGGTTAAACCCATCGCCCTGGACGCGCGGATGACACCCCTGGCCAAAGCCCTGGATAAACCCAATTTGGTCGTGTTGGTGGTGGGCGAGACAGCCCGCGCCGACCATTTTTCGATTAATGGTTATGATCGCCCAACCACGCCGTTAATCGCCCGGCAGGAGATCATTAACTACGCCCATGTCTATTCCTGTGGCACAGAAACCGCCGTCTCTGTGCCCTGCATGTTTTCGCTGTTAGAGCGCAAAAATTATTCGGACTCCAAAGCCAAAGAGCAGGAGTCAGTGCTGGACGTGATTCACCGTGCGGGTGTGCCAGTGCTCTGGCGCGATAATAACTCCAGTTGCAAAGGCACCTGCGACCGGGTGGCCTACGAGGATATGCGCAATTTAAAAATACCGCTGCTGTGCAATGAGCGCGAGTGTTTTGACGATGTGTTGCTCTACCAGATGGACGAGCGCCTGGCGCAGATGAGCAATCTGGCGGGGGCCAAGCTCTTGGTGTTACACCAAAAAGGCAGCCACGGGCCCGATTATCACAACCGCTACCCCGCGGAGCAGGAGGTTTTTAAGCCGGTTTGCAAAACCAATCAATTGCAAAACTGCAGCAATCAAGAGGTGATCAACGCCTTTGACAACACGATTCACTACACAGATTTCTTCCTCAACAACACCATTGAAAAATTAAAGTCGCTTTCAGATCACTACAACACGGCCCTGGTTTATCTGTCAGATCACGGTGAATCCCTGGGGGAAAACAACCTGTATCTGCACGGCATGCCCTATATGATTGCCCCCGAAGCGCAAAAGCATGTGCCTTTCTTCTTTTGGTTTTCGAGCGGCTACAGCCAGGCCAATGGTGTAGACCCTGAATGCCTGAAGGCGAGGGTGGACGGCGATTACAGTCAGGACAATCTGTTCCACACGCTTCTGGGTTTAACCAATGTGGAGACCAGTGTTTATCAGCCTGAATTGGATATGCTTAACGGCTGTCGCCATTAAGCCGCTGGTATATCCTGCCAACTAGCGCTTGGTTGACCGGCCTGTTTAATAAGCTGGCGCAAATAAAAAAGCCGGTGGCTGTTAAAGCCACCGGCTTTTTTTGCGGGCGCCAATCAGCTATCAGGCGGCGCGGATTTCGTAGGCGTGCGTAATTTCCACGCCGCCTGCTTCAAGCATGATAGATGCCGAGCAGTATTTGGTAGCCGAGAGTTCCACCGCGCGTTTTACCTGGGCTTCTTTCAGCTCTTTACCGGTCACGATAAATTGCATGTGAATTTTGGTGAAAGGCGAGGGTACGCCCTCGGCGCGTTCGGCCTGCAGTTCGCAGCGGCAGTCAGTTACCTGCTGACGCGCTTTGGTGAGAATGCTCATTACATCAAAGGACGAACAGCCGCCCAAACCCAGTAGCAGCATTTCCATGGGGCGCACTCCCGTGTTGCGGCCGCCGTGGTCCGGCGGGCCGTCCATCAGGACTGCGTGACCACTGCCGGATTCACCTAAAAACTGGGCGCCATCCACCCACTTAACCACTGCCTGCATACAAGTACCCTCTGGACCAAAGCCTAAAAAGGGCGTTAGGTTATCACATCAAATTGTCAAACCGAAAATGGCGCACCAATCAACATTAAAGCCATCAAATTTGAATTTTTCTAGACAATTCAAATAACTAGGCTTATAACTGCATCACAATTCTCGCTGTCATTGTGTCGGAGTTATTGGCAGTTACAACATCTAGTCGTCATAATAAATCGCATATTTCGATTAGTCATATAAAACAACACGCAGGAGCCGCACCTTGGTCGCCGTCTCACTAACACCGCATATTAAAAATGTGGATGAGTTTCTGGTTCATTGTCACCGTCGCCGCTATCCCGCCAAAAGCACCATTATTTACGCGGGCGATAAAAGTGATTCCCTCTATTACATCGTTAAAGGTTCAGTCACCGTTCTGATTGAGGACGACGAAGGCCATGAAATGATTGTTGCCTATCTGAACGACGGCGACTTCTTTGGTGAGATGGGTTTGTTTGACGACAAGGATTCCCGCAGTGCCTGGGTGCGCGCCAAATCCGAGTGCGAGGTGGCGGAAATCAGCTATGCCAAGTTCCAGGAGCTGACCGAGGACCACCCCGAATTCCTGTTTGCCCTGGGCAGCCAAATGGCCCGCCGCCTGCGCGCCACCACCCGCAAAGTGGGCGACCTGGCGTTCCTCGATGTGACTGGCCGCGTGGCGCGTACGCTGCTTGAGTTGTGCAAGGAGCCGGATGCCATGACTCACCCTGACGGTATGCAAATTAAAATCACCCGCCAGGAGATAGGCCGTATTGTGGGTTGCTCCCGCGAAATGGTGGGTCGTGTACTCAAAACCTTGGAGGATCAGGGGCTGGTATTGGTGAAAGGTAAAACCATGGTGGTTTATGGCACCCGTTAATACTTGGTATTTATTCAACAGCAAATAAAAAAGGCGATCTGATGATCGCCTTTTTTGTGTTTTGGACTTCCGCTGTTAGATGCGATAAGCGGTTTTGGTCATGGCCTTGGACACCAGGGTCATCAAGCCTTTAACGGGTGCCGGGAAGTTGTAACCGCCGGCACTGAGCGCCATATCCGCGTGGCGCGCCTCATCTTCCAGCATCTGCTCTACCACCGCGCGGCTTTTTACATCCTGTGGCGGCAGTTGTTCCAAATGGCTCTGCAGGTGCTTGCATACCTGATCTTCGGTGGCAGCGACGAATCCCAGACTGACGCGATCACTGACCAGTCCCGCTACCGCGCCCACGCCGAAGGACAGGCCATAGAACAGCGGGTTGAGCACGCTCGGGTGGCTACCCAGTTCGCGGATGCGCTGCTCGCACCAGGCCAGGTGGTCGATTTCCTCGTCGGCTGCATGCTCCATGGCACTGCGTACTTCCGGCAGTTTGGCGGTCAGCGCCTGACCCTGATAGAGCGCCTGGGCGCAGACCTCACCGGTGTGGTTGATGCGCATCAGACCGGCGACGTGGCGCGACTCCTCGCTGCTCAGCTCGCTGTCGCTCTGCACGATGGCGGGCGAGGGGCGGCCCGAGGCGCCGCTAAATGGCAGCAGCGTCCGCAGCGCGGCATCGGCTTGCAGCAGCAGGCGGTCGACGGGGGAATACTGGCGTTCGCTGGCCATGAGGCACCTCCAGGGGAAACAACCCGGCTAGTCTACTGCAAAG
>CBINKF010000048.1:0-10697 GCA_966251115.1 uncultured Cellvibrio sp. | reverse complement strand
GGAAGGCAAACAGCTGATCCAGCCAAAGATCGACCTGCCAAGCCTGCCCTTCGGAGGTGAATTGGGGTAGTTCGTCATTAAAAATCAACGGCTTCCAGTCATTTTTGCACTCCCCTGGGGCAGCGGCCAAGGCGCGCAAATAGCCATCAAGTTGATAAAAATTCATGGAATAAGGCGGACAGAGATCTGACGCCAGAAACGCCGCTAGCAGCGGCTCCATCTGAGGATCACGCAAAGTACAAGGCTCCATTCAACAACCACTTCCTAAAACGAGGTACGGCGATATTCCCGGTATTCTGGATACCAAAAATTTTGTTCAATTTTATCGTCTATCAACTCGGGGGGAATGGGTAGTGCCACGCCGTCGGCGATGGCCTGAATCACAACCGCCTTGGCAATTTGCTTGCTCACCTCGCGTATCGACTCCAGCGGCGGCAGCAGCGCCCCCCGGCCCTCGCGCACAATGGGCGACACCTTGGCCAGGGCGCGACTGGCTTCCATCATCATATTGTCAGTCACGCGTCTGGCTCCCGCCGTAATGACGCCCAAGCCAACACCTGGAAAAATATAACTGTTATTACATTGGGCAATTTCGAAATGCTCACTACCCATATCCACCGCTGCAAAAGGGCTGCCGGTGGCTATCAATGCCTTACCGCCGGTCCAGCGCAAAAGATCTGCAGGCTGCGCCTCTACTTGCGAGGTGGGGTTGGACAAGGGCAGGATAATCGGGCGCTCGCAGCTGGCCTGCAGGGTTTCGATTATCGCCTTGGTAAACAAGCCTGCCTGTCCCGATACACCGATTAATACAGTCGGCTTCACATTGGCGACCACATCCAGTAACCCGACCTCATCAGGCGAAGGGCTGGCAACCAGCTGCCATTCACTTACCAACTGGGAGGGTGTAGCCAGCGGACGCTGGAAATCGAACAGATTGGGAGAAGTGTCCTGCAACAGGCCATCTTTGCAGATCAGAAACACCCGCGCGCGGGCTTCTTTTTCACTTAAGCCCTCCGCCACCATCTGCTTGATAATGTGCTCCGCGATACCCGAGCCGGCCGAGCCTGCACCGGCAAAAACAACGCGCTGCTGAGACAGAGTTTCACCTTTGGCGAGGCAAGCCGATATCAGGGTTCCCACCGTCACTGCGGCCGTGCCCTGGATGTCATCATTAAAACAGCAGAGCTGGTCGCGATAACGGTTAAGCAAGGGGGTGGCGTGATCCTGAGCGAAGTCTTCAAACTGAAGCAGCGCATAAGGCCAACGCATTTTTATCGCCTGGATAAACTCATCGACGAAATTGTAGTAATCCGCGCCGCTAATGCGCGGATGGCGCCAGCCCATATACATTGGATCATCAAGCAGCGCTGCATTGTTGGTTCCCACGTCCAGGGTGATGGGTAACGTATAGGCCGGGCTTATACCGCCGCAAGCGGTATAGAGCGCCAACTTGCCAATGGGAATGCCCATACCCCCAATACCCTGGTCACCCAGCCCCAGAATCCGCTCGCCATCCGTAACGACTATGACTTTTACATTTTGTTTGGTCGCATTTTGCAACATGTCATCAATGCGATCGCGATCTGGATAGGAAATAAAAAGCCCGCGTTTACGTCGATATATTTTGGAAAATTGCTGGCAGGCCAAACCGACAGTCGGCGTGTAAATAAGCGGCATTATTTCGCTTAGATGATCGGTTATCAGTCGGTAATAGACTGTCTCGTTAGTATCTTGAATATTACGCAAATAAATATGCTTATCCATTGGGTCCTGAAACGAACGCAACTGGTGATAAACACGCGCCTCCTGCTCTTCGATAGTTTCTATGTTGTAGGGCAACAGCCCTTCAAGATTAAACTGTTGACGCTCGCGTTCGCTAAACGCGCTGCCCTTATTTAACAGCGGCGCTTCAAGCAGCGCAGGGCCGGCAAAGGGTATATAAATTGGACGTTTTTTCGTCATGACAACCACTGACTATCAATGCGGGAAGTTGAGCCAACCTTAGCGCAAATAGCGCAGTTCAACCAGTGAAACAGCCGATAATTTTCACACTTGAAATACTTGCAGGTAGAATAATGCCCTCACAAAATCGGAGCAGCCAATAATGCAAATAGCACAATTTTTAGAAAAGCTAAAAAACTCACCGCAAAGCCTGAGCTTTCAAGACACAATGGCGGTAATTGACACTAACTTTCACTTTACACCAACGGCATTTCACAACGGCAATAGCGTCAACGCGGCAGGTCAAAATAATGGCTCGTGCAAATTATTCAGCTTCGCGCTGGCACAACAACTGACCGCAGAGCAAACCCTGGCCTGTTTTGGCGACTACTACCGAGAAGATGTTCTCAAACACCCAGATGGCGAAGACCATCAGAATATTCGCAATTTTATGAAATTCGGTTGGGATGGCATAAAATTTCAGGGGCACGCGCTCAGCGCCAAATGATATTGGCTGCTGACAATAAATCGCCTGCTGGATAAGGTGTTTGGCAAGGCTGGCGCAATCGGGAAAAGGCAATTGAGAGAAAGCAAATGTCAAAACTAACCATACCCAGATCCAAACTTAGGTTTATCGCCATTTTCCTGTTAATGCTGAATGGCTTAATGCTAAATGGTTGTTGTGCTCCCAGTGCGCCAGCTAAAGCGCCAGTTACTCCTGAAGAGCAGTCAGTTGCCTGCCCAGAGCAGCGACCGCAAGTTTGCACCCGCGATTATCGCCCGGTATGTGCCACACGCGACACGGGCGTGCGTTGCGTTACCACACCCTGCCCCAGCAGCGAGCAGCTCAGCTATGCCAACGCCTGTTCCGCTTGTGCCGATGCCAAGGTAATTAGTTACACTCAGGGTGCCTGCGCAGAGCAAGCCGAATCAAAGAGTTATTAAAAAGAACCATTAAAATGAGCTATTACTATGTGGGTTCAAAAAGAGCTGCGCTTACAAGCTAAAGCGCGTGGATTTCATTTGATTACCGACGAAATACTGCGCCAGCTGCCTGAGTTGCATAAATGCCACATCGGTCTGCTCAACCTAACGCTTAAACACACCTCGGCGTCACTCAGTATCAATGAAAACGCCGACCCCAGTGTGCGTCGCGATTTTGAGCGATTCTTTAATCGCGCTGTGCCGGAAAACGAACCCTATTACGAACACATGGACGAGGGCAGCGACGATATGCCGGCCCATTTAAAAGCCAGCATACTGGGCGCCAGTTTAAATATCCCAGTGACTCAAGGGCGTTTGAACCTGGGACTCTGGCAGGGAATCTATTTATGCGAGCATCGCAACCAAGGCGGCAGCCGCAATCTGGTGCTGACTTTACAAGGCGAATTTGAATAATTCTTGCCCATAAAAAAACCGCCTTTCGGCGGTTTTTTTATGGGGATTAGTTGACCTAGTTATTTGCGAAAGCCGGGCGGAACGCTGCCAGGCAATCCAGGCATCATGCCGCCCAGGCCGCGCATCATTTTTTGCATACCACCGCCCTTCATTTTGCCCATCATCTTCGCCATTTGCTTATGCTGCTTAAGCAAACGGTTGAGGTCCTGAATCTGGGTGCCAGAGCCCAGGGTAATACGGCGCTTGCGCGAACCGCTCAGGTCGTCAGGGTTGCGACGCTCTTCCGGGGTCATGGAGTTGATCAGCGCCTCCATGGTTTTAAATTGCTTGTTCATATTGGAGGACTGCGCCATTTGCGCGACATTGCCCAGGCCTGGCAGTTTGTCGAGCATGGAGGTCAAACCACCCATGTTTTGCATTTGCTGCAACTGATCGCGCAGGTCTTCCAGGTCGAATTTTTGCCCCTTGGTGACCTTTTTAATCAGCTTTTCGGCTTTGTCTTTGTCGACATTGCGCTCGACTTGTTCAATCAGCGAGAGCACATCCCCCATGCCGAGAATACGCGAGGCAATACGATCCGGGTGGAAAGGCTCAAGTGCGTCCACCTTCTCGCCCATACCCAAAAACTTGATGGGTTTGCCGGTGATGTGACGCACCGATAGAGCCGCACCGCCACGGGCATCGCCATCGGCCTTGGTGAGGATTACGCCGGTCAGCGGCAGCGCATCATTAAAGGCCTTGGCAGTATTTACCGCATCCTGGCCGATCATGGCGTCTATCACAAACAGGGTTTCAACCGGATTAAGGGCTTTGTGCAGCTCTTGAATTTCGGTCATCAACTCCTGATCTACGTGCAGGCGACCGGCAGTATCTACAATCAATACATCAAAAAACTGGCGCTTGGCCTGGTCCAGAGCCGCGCGGGCAATATCCAGCGGCTGTTGCTCGGCGGCGGAGGGGAAGAAATCCACGCCCACTTCACCAGCGAGGGTTTGCAGCTGCTGGATTGCCGCTGGACGATAAACGTCCGCACTCACCACCAGGACTTTTTTCTTCTCGCGCTCTTTAAGGAAGCGCGCCAGCTTGGCAACAGAGGTAGTTTTACCCGCCCCTTGCAAGCCTGCCATCAGTACTATGGCGGGAGGCTGTTGCGCCAGGTTGAGCTTTTCATTGGCCTGGCCCATGGTGGCAATAAGTTCAGCCTCAACAATCTTGATAAATTGCTGGCCGGGGTTTAACGCCTTACTAATCTGTTGGCCCAGCGCCCGGCTGCGCACCTGGTCGATAAAAGCTTTTACCACTGGCAGCGCTACGTCAGCTTCCAGCAGTGCTTTGCGCACGTCGCGCAGGGCGTCTTTGATATTGTCCTCGCTCAGGCGCGCCTTGCCGGTAATGCTGCGCAGCGTATGGGACAAACGATCCGTTAGATTCTCAAACATAAAGCGTCTCGCTAATCGCAAAAACAGATGAATATCACAAGGCGGAGAGCCATTTAGCCCCCGGCTTTTAAGTGGCGGCGATTATACTCCCAAATCCCACCCAAGTTGATGATTTGTTATGGCCACAACTGCGGTATAAATCGCCCTAATTAAGGTTGTTTCTCATTTCCCTTCAATTAGCCCGGCCCTTATGACACACTTAGCGCCAGACTGACTCAACTAACCCAATACCCCATAAGTGCTGTTAAGGACTTTTACCGCGCATGATCAGCCTTTACCCCAACCTGGTTCTCGCCGCCAACCTACTGACCCTGACGGTTTACTCCTGCGCCAGCGTCTATTTTATCGCCAAGGCCTGGCGCCAACATCAATTGAGCCGCAAAGGCCTGCAGATAACGGCGGCCCTGGCCCTGGTGCTGCACGCGGTGGGTGTCCACGGTTTAAGCTTTGGCAGTCAGGGATTTTATTTAAGCTACTTCGGCATTTCCTCTCTGATTTTCTGGGCAATTAACCTGTTGGTGCTGATCAGCAGCCTCAAAAAAGATCTACATAACCTTTTTCTGTTGCTCTTCCCGCTCTCGGCCGCAGCGGTGCTGGCGTCCACCCTGGAGGGACCAGCCAATCATCACCTGCTGGATTATTCACTCGCAATCCATGTCATTTTATCGATACTCGCCTACAGCCTGCTGACTATAGCCAGCCTCCAGGCACTGGTGCTTGCCTACCAAAATCATCAACTCAAGGCCAAACACCTCACATCGGGCACGCGCTTGTTGCCGCCGCTACAGACCATGGAAGCGCTGCTATTTGAAGTACTCTGGGTAGGGGAAATTATGCTGACCCTGGCCATAGCCTCGGGCTTTTGGTTTTTGGAGGACATGTTTGCCCAGCACCTGGTGCACAAAACGGTATTTTCGCTCTGCGCCTGGCTCATTTATGCCCTGTTGTTGTGGGGGCGCTGGCGCTTGGGGTGGCGCGGCAACCGCGCGATACGCTGGGCGCTGGCGGGTTTTATTTGTTTGATGTTGGCCTACTTTGGCAGCCGCATGGTATTGGAGATGGTGCTGCACAGGGTTTAAGCTGTGCCGCCCCAGGGCTTAAATATCCTCGTCTTTTTCGCGCCATCTATTGAATTTGTTCAACAGCCAGCCCAGACCTGCAGCCACAGTCAGAATACAGGCAAGCAGAAGTAAAAATGCCAGCAGGTAGCTGCCCAGCTCTCCCCACTCCAGCCCCCAACCGTAAACCGCCAGCATTAAAAAACAAAAGCTGGCAATCAGGTTGACGCCCAGGCCACGATTTTTAAACAGATTTCGCCAACGCACCTTCTACCTCGAAAACATTTACAACAATAATTTCAGCGCTTGCGCCACACCGGCGTCATCGGACGAGGCTGTCACCCAATCTGCTACAGCTTTTACCTTGGCGCGCGCATTGCCCATAGCCACACCAAAGCCCGCCATCTGCAAAAAATCCATATCCGACTCGGCATCGCCAAAAGCCATAACTTCATGGGCATGCACCCCGTGAAATTGACACAGCTGCGCAAATGCCCAGGCCTTGCTCGCTTGCGCGGAAATAACACTGGCAAATTGCCAATCCGGATAAGCGGTGAGATAAGCACGGGCAAAAATTAATTGCGGAAACTCATCTTCCAGCAAATCAATTAACCCGCCCTGTTCGCTGCGATCTACACCCAGCAATAATTTGCTGGTCGCGATATCACAGGCAATGTCCTCAAGCCGCCCCAGCTGCGGTTGCACACGTAAATGCGCCGCGTGAATCCGGCTTATCTCGCTATGGGTCTCCAGATAATAAGCTTGAGCCGAGTAAATTTCCCGATAAAGATTTAACTGAGTGGCGCGAGCAAGCAGGCCCAACACCTGGTCGCGCTCAAGCGTCTTTTCCGCCAAGGTTTGTTGGCTAACCGGATCAAACAAATGCGCGCCGGTATAAAAGCTACCCGCTGCATCTATCCCTAACTCGTCAATTAAAAATTGCGCCGCAAAATAAGGTCGCCCGGAAGCAATGGCGGTTTTAATGCCCAGGGCTTTTATCCGTGCGATTTGGCTTTTTAACGCAGGATGAATTTGGCCGTGGGAATCCAGCAAGGTGCCATCGATATCAAAAAAGGCCAGCTTGATCTGGCTGGCCTTTTGCTTTGCTTGTGTGAGAGTCAGCGTCACTAACCTTATACCCCTGGCGTTACTGCCTCAGCGAAAAATAGCGGCCAAGATATAGAGCAAAACAAAAGTACCCAAGGCAATAATTTTTACCGAGATACTTTTTTTGATGGGCTCCATGGCTTTAAAACGCGGATGATAAGAGACCACCAACTGAACCACGATATAGACCGCAATAAAAGCGATAGCCCAACCATAGGTGTGCGAATCGGCAAACAGCTTTTCTACCGGTGTCATTCGCGGCGCCACTTACTGGTGCCATCTTTGGCATCTTCAATAACGATTCCATTCTCGCCAAGCAGTTTGCGGATCTCGTCGGCTCGGCCATAGTTTTTGTCTTTTTTCGCCTGGATGCGCTCGGCTACCAAAGCGTCTACTTTTTCAGCAGCGATTTGATCGCTGGAGCCAGACTGCAAAAAGACTTCCGGGTTTTCCTGCAAAATCCCCAGAATTAACCCCATGGCTTTTAATTCACCAGCAAGCCTAACTGCATCGGCAGAACTGGCTTTAGCAGCGGTATTGAGATCGCGCACGAGGTTGTACATGGAGGCCAAGGCTTCGCGGGTATTGAAGTCATCGTTCATAGCTTCAACAAAGGCCTGATAATAACTACTTTGCAATTCTGCCAGAGGTGTGGGCTGAACCTCAGCAAAGTCGCGCAATGCACCGTAAAAACGCTCCAGACCAGCGCGCGCTTCAATCAAATTATCTTCCGCGTAATTGATCGGGCTGCGGTAATGGCTGCTTACCAGCAAAAAGCGCACGACTTCAGGATGATATTTTTCCAATACGTCGCGAATGGTAAAAAAATTACCCAGCGACTTGGACATCTTCTCGCCATCGACGCGCACAGCGCCGGCGTGCATCCAGTAGTTAACGTATTTGCAACCATTGGCCGCTTCGCTCTGGGCGATTTCGTTTTCGTGGTGCGGGAAAGGCAAATCCGGGCCGCCACCGTGAATATCAAAGGTTTCGCCGCAGCACTGCTTGCTCATCGCCGAGCACTCAATGTGCCAGCCGGGGCGGCCATTGCCCCAGGGCGATTGCCATGCAGGTTCGCCGGCTTTGGCCGCTTTCCAGAGCACAAAATCGCGTGGGTCTTCTTTGATTTCATCCACTTCGATACGCGCACCGGCGAGTAATTCGTCAGGATTTTTATTGGTCAGTTTGCCGTAGTCGGCAAAACTGCCCACACGATAGTAAACATCGCCATTGCTCGCTGCATAGGCATGGCCTTTATTGATCAGCGTCTGGTTCATATCCACTATCTGCTCAATAAAGGCAGTCGCGCGCGGCTCAATATCCGGGCGCGCAATGCCCAGGCGATTTTCATCCTCGTGCATTGCAGCAATAAAATCGCGCGTGAGTTCAGTGAACTCCACACCCTTTTCATTGGCGCGCCGAATAATTTTGTCGTCAATATCGGTGATATTGCGCACATAGTTTACGTTCCAACCCTGGCTGCGCAAAAAACGGGTGATCACATCAAAGGCAACCAAAACCCGCGCGTGGCCAATATGGCAGTAGTCGTACACCGTAATGCCGCAGACATACATAGAAATTTTACCCGGGTGAATCGGCTTGAAAATTTCTTTTTGACGCGTGAGTGTGTTGTAAATCTGTAACATGAAATAACCTGAATTAATTGTCTTCCGTTTTGGCGAAGCTGTCTTTCAAACCTATGGTGCGGTTAAAGACGATTTTGTCAGCGCTGGAATATTTGCTATCCAGGCAAAAATAACCCTGACGCTCGAATTGGAATGTGGTGCCCAATTGCGCCTGCGCCAAACTCAGCTCCGCTTTACAACCCTGGAGAATTTCCAGGTTGTTGGGGTTGATGGAATCAAGGAAGTTTTTACCACCGGCGTCGGGCGCTTCATCGTTAAACAGGCGCTCGTAAAGGCGCACTTCACAATCCAGGTTTTGCGCCGCAGATACCCAGTGAATAACGCCCTTGGGTTTGTTGCCATCTTCCGGGTCTTTACCCAGGGTGTTGTCAATCACGCGGGCGATAACTTCGGTCATCTCGCCTTGATCATTTTTAATTACTGACTCAGCTTCAATCACATAGGCGCCGCGCAAACGCACGCGCTTGCCCAATACCAGGCGTTTGTATTTTTTGTTGGCCTCTTCGCGGAAGTCATCCTGTTCGATAAACAGGGTTTGGGTAAAGGGCAACTCGCGCTCACCCAGGTCATCGCGATTGGGATGATTGTGAACCTTTAACAGCTCAACTTTGTCCGCGGGATAATTGCTCAGCGTTAATTTTAACGGGCGCAGTACACACATGGCGCGCGGGGCATTTTTGTCGAGATCATCACGCACGCAGAATTCGAGCATGCCTACATCGACGACACCATCGGAGCGAGTCACACCAATGCGCTCGCAAAACTCACGCAGCGATGCCGGTGTGTAACCGCGACGGCGCATACCGGAGATAGTTGGCATCCGCGGGTCGTTCCAGCCATCGACAAAACCTTCATCCACCAGCTGCTTGAGTTTGCGTTTGCTGGTTACCGCATAGTTGATATTCAGGCGGGCAAATTCGTACTGACGCGGCACTGCAGGCACTGGCAGGTTTTGAATAAACCAGTCGTAAAGTGGTTTGTGGTCTTCAAACTCCAGGGTACAAATGGAGTGAGTAATACCTTCCAGCGCATCACTTTGGCCGTGGGCAAAATCGTAGGAGGGATAAATGCACCACTTGTCACCGGTTTGATGGTGATGGGCTTTTTTGATGCGATAGATGATTGGATCGCGCAAGTTAATGTTGGGCGAGCTCATATCAATTTTGGCGCGCAGTGAGCAAGCGCCCTCAGCAAATTCGCCCGCGCGCATTTTTTCAAACAGCGCGAGGTTTTCCTCCACACTGCGCTCGCGGAAGGGGCTGTTTTTGCCTGGCTCGGTCAAGGTGCCACGGTATTCACGCATTTGCTCGGCGTTTAGGTCACAGACAAAAGCCAAGCCATTTTTAATTAAATGGATTGCCCAGTCATACAAGGTATCGAAATAATCCGAGGTGTATTTCACCTCCCCTGCCCAGTTAAAACCCAGCCACTTGACGTCTTCCATAATGGAGTTGACGTACTCTTCGTTTTCTTTTTCCGGGTTGGTGTCATCAAAGCGCAGGTTGCACTGTCCACCAAATTCCTGCGCCACACCAAAATTCAGGCAAATGGATTTGGCGTGGCCTATGTGCAAATAACCATTGGGCTCGGGCGGAAAACGGGTCACGATATTTTTGTGCAGACCGCTATCCAGATCCTTGCGGATAATTTGCTGGATAAAGTGCATGGGTTTAGCCGGTTTAGTGGAAGTGTCTTCACCTGCAGCTGGGGGGTTGTGGCTTTCGCTCATATGATCAAAAAATCCGCAATTGAATCAAAGGGTTCGCTGTTTCCAACGGGAAAAATGGAGCTATTGTAACCAGTCGTCGGGGCTTTTGATACCGCTAAAACCCCGGCAGCGACGGGCTTGGGGACTAGTTTTGTACAGGCTTGGGCTCGGGGGCCGAGCGGTAGTCGCTGCGCCGCTTTAGCTGGTAGCGACGCACAGCGGCATTATGCTGCTCCAGGGTGGCAGAAAACTCGCTGGTACCATCACCCTTAGCCACAAAATAGAGTGCATCGCCCGGTGCCGGGTGCAAAACAGCGTGAATCGAGGCCGCGCTCGGCAGCGAGATAGGCGTGGGCGGTAAGCCAGCGAGTTGGTAGGTGTTGTAAGGAGTATTCGCGAT
>CBINKF010000047.1:0-10718 GCA_966251115.1 uncultured Cellvibrio sp. | reverse complement strand
ATGCGGCTGGTGTAGCCGAGCACATGGGCGAAGAGATCGGCACGCGGGTAATTGCGCACCAACTCCGCTTCCACCTCCACGCCGTCGAGCAGATGCTGGTTAACTGCCAGACGCGCGATTTCCTCTTCGGTCAGTTTGTAGCGCAGCGGCACAGGGTCGAGCGAGTGGCGCTGCTGCCTTCTCAATTTGTAAAACTTGCCCAGGTCTGCCGCCGATATGGAAATGATTGAGCGCAATTTCTCAATGGTTTTTTCCAGCGCTTTGCTGTTGTTACTCACCACTGTGAGGGTATAACTGGGTTTGTTATCGGCCAGCACCTGATGCTTGCTGTCGAAGATCAGGCCGCGTGTAGGGGGAATTGGCTGAACGTGAATGCGGTTGCGATCCGATTGGGTAGCAAAGTCCTCATAGTTGAGCACCTGCAAAAAATAATAGCGATAAATCAAACAGCCGAAGAGCGCCAACATCGCCAAGGCCATAAAAATAATTCGCGCGCGAAATAGTTTTAACTCTCGCAGGTGATCTTTAAAGTGTTGGGATTCTTCCATTCGCGAACCGGAATACTCGATGCATTTTGCTCTGGGAAATCTGGGCTTTTATTCTGATGACGCACACAGTTATCAGCCGCTGGCAGCTTACCATTTACGCCGCCAGGATAAATCCCCAATTCTGAATCTCGCCTAAAAAATCTGTGCGCTCAATAGCGACAGCCACAACCATGTGACCACTTAGGAGCTGAGGCCCAGAATCTGTGACTATTTGTGATAAGGATGGTTCTGCAAAATTGTGCACGCGCGATAGAGTTGTTCGATAACCAATATGCGCACCAGCGGATGCGGCAGGGTGAGCGGCGACAGCGACCACTTAACTGTCGCCAGCGCCAAGGCGGCAGGCGCCAGGCCGTCGGGGCCACCAATTAACAGGCAATAGTTACTGCCGCTCATTTTCCAGCCGGCCAAATTTTCGGCCAACTGCTCGGTGCTCCAGGGTTTGCCTTTAACGTCCAGGGCAATTACCTGCTCGCCCTTGCCGATGCAGGCGAGCATAGCCTCGCCCTCTTTTTCCATGGCTTTGGCGATATCGGAATTTTTACTGCGCTGGGCCAGGGGCAACTCCACCATTTCCACGCTCAGATCACGCGGCATACGCTTGGCGTACTCGGCGTAGCCCTGCTCGACCCAGTCGGGCATCTTGGTGCCCACCGCAATAATTCGGATTTTCATAGCAGCTTGGCGAGCCGATTAGGCGCGATTGGCGGGCTTCATCGACCAGAGTTTTTCCAATTCGTAAAAATCGCGGGTTTCCTGCTGCATCACATGCACCACGGTATCGCCGTAGTCCACCAGCACCCAATCGCCCGCTTCCAGCCCCTCTATGCCGAGCGCGCGAAAGCTCTGTTTTTTAAGGTCTTCCACCAGGTTTTCCGCCAGGGCGCGGGTGTGGCGACTGGAGGTGCCGCTGGCAATAATCAATGTGTCCATCACATCGGTCAGCTCGCGCACGTCCAGGGTGACAATGTTTTTCGCCTTGAGGTCTTCCAGGGCGTTGATAATGGCTTGGTTTAAATCAGACATGCAAAAAGTTACCTTGAGTAAAAAAATAAAAAGCGTGACCCGGGACCGGCGCTTAGCGGTAAAGGCCCTGGGTGCGAATGTAGTGCCAGACATTGTCGGGCAATAAAAATTGGGGGGACAGGTCCGCCGCCACCAGCTGGCGAATTTCGCTGGCCGAGATCGGCAGCAAGCGCGTTGCCGTTAACACCAATCGCCCTGCTGGCGTTGTGCGCAAATCGCATAGCTCGCCACGCTTTGCCAGAAGGTCGGCCAGTGGCCCTTCGTCGGGCAACTCCCATCCGGGACGGGCGACCACTAACAAGTGCGCCAAATCCAAAAGCTCGCGCCAGCGATGCCAGGTGTGCAACTGCGCATAGCTGTCTGTCCCCATACAAAACACCAGGCTGACGTCCGCGCCCAATTCGGCGCGCAGCTCTGCCAGGGTGTCATAAGTATAGGAGGGCGCATCCCGCTCCAGCTCGCGCTTGTCGAGTTGCAGTTCAGGGCAGTCGGCCAGCGCCAGTTCCAACATCGCCACCCGCTGGGCGCTGGTAGCACCCGGTGTGGGGCGGTGCGGCGGCAAATGGCACGGCAGCAGGTGCATTTCATCCAGCGGCAGTTGTTGCTTTAACTCCAGCGCCAGACGCAAATGGCCCAGATGTACCGGATCGAAGGTGCCACCAAAATAGCCAATGACTTTGCCTAGCGACACAAACAACCCCTGTTACTGGCGGATATGGCCATCGCCAAACACCACCCACTTTTGCGAGGTAAGGCCCTCCAGGCCAACGGGGCCGCGAGCGTGGATTTTATCGGTGGAAATACCTATCTCCGCGCCCAACCCATACTCGAAACCATCGGCAAAACGAGTGGAGGCGTTGACCATCACCGAGCTGGAATCCACCTCGCCGATAAACCGGCGCGCGCGGGTGTAGTCCTCGGTGACTATGGCATCTGTGTGCTGCGAGCTGTAGGTATTGATATGGTTGATGGCCTCATCCAACCCCTGCACTACTTTAATCGCCAAAATGGGCGCCAGGTATTCGGTGGCCCAGTCCTCCTCGGTGGCGGACAGCGCCTGGATCAGGTCGCGGGTTTTGTCACAGCCGCGCAACTCAACACCTTTTTCGCCATAGGCCACCGCCAAACGGGGCAGGATTTGCGCCGCGACCAGTTCATCCACCAACAGCGTCTCCATGGCATTGCACACGCCGTAGCGGTGGGTTTTGGCGTTGATGCTGATATTAAACGCCTTGTCGAGATCGGCTTTTGCGTCGATGTAGACGTGACAAATGCCATCCAGATGCTTGATCACTGGCACGCGCGCATCATTGCTAATGCGCTCAATCAGGCCCTTGCCACCGCGCGGCACTATGACGTCCACAAACTGGGGCATGGCGATCAACTCACCCACCGCGGCGCGGTCAGTGGTTTCCACTACCTGCACCACATCGGCGGGCAGGCCCGCAGCCTTAAGGCCAGACTGCAGGCAGTTGGCGATGGCGCGGTTGGAGTGAATAGCTTCGCTGCCGCCGCGCAAAATAGCGGCATTGCCGGATTTGAGGCAGAGGCTGGCGGCATCAATGGTCACATTGGGGCGGGATTCATAAATAATGCCCACCACCCCCAGGGGAACGCGCATTTTGCCCACCTGGATACCGCTGGGCCTATAGCTCATATCGGTAATGGCACCGCAGGGGTCGGGCAGCGCCGCGACCTGCCTCAGGCCTTCTATCATGCTGTCGATAGTGGCTGGCTTAAGGGTCAAGCGGTCGAGCATGGCGGCATCCAGGCCATTGGCCTTGCCAGCCGCCAGGTCTTTTTGGTTCTCTGCCACCAGGGTGATACGGGATTTATCCAGGGCGTCAGCAATTGCCAACAGGGCTTTGTTTTTAAGAGCTGTGGGCGCCTTGGCAATCAGGCGCGAGGCGCTGCGCGCCCTGGTGCCCAACTGCGCCATATAGGCTTTTACATCGACGATTTGTGCTTTCTCAGCCATAGCAGAACTCGGTTTTACCATCCAAAAAATAGCCGCAATTATAGCCTGACTCGCGCGTCATTTTGGCGCTCGCGGCGGTTTTATTTTGCGCTGATCGCGGGGGTTATTCACCCTTGCCGGAGTGTGATCCAGTGCCAAACGGCTTTCAGTGTGCATTCAGCAACCCGGGCCTAGGCTAAACCTAACCCTGGGGATAAACCCCAATTGCTTGGGAGACCAGCCATGAAATGCTCGAAACTTGCCAGCTCCACTGCCTTCGCCCTCGCCAGCCTGTTGCTCAGCAGCAGCGTCCTGGCTGATCACTATGATCGGGACGACTATCGCAGTAACGACTATCGCAGCGACAATTACCGCGGCGACAACTACCGCCACTATGACAACCATCGCGAGCGTCATCATCACGACCATCACCCGGCGCGAGTGGTGGTGCAGGACCGAGTGGTGGTACAAGAGCGAGTGATTTTCGCCCCGGTCACCTATGCCCGCCCCATTTACCGCACAGTGGCGGTAGATGTGCCCGTGGATTCCTGCCATGTGGAGACCACTGCATACCGCGAGCCTGGGCGAGGTGATTCTTTTGGCGGTACAGTGGTGGGTGGTTTGATTGGCGCCGCCATAGGTAAAGAAGTGGGTCACGGCGGCGGCCGCTCCATGGCCGTTGGCGGTTTGATTGGCGCGGCCATAGGCAATGATATGGCGCGCGGCGGCGCTACCCGCTATGTGGATCGCGAAGTTTGCAGCAGCGGCTATCGCACCGAATACCGCCAGGAGCTGGTGGCTTACGATGTGGGTTACAGCTACGGCGGCAGGATTTACCACACCGAGCGCCACAGCCACCCAGGGGCGCAAATTCGCTTGGATATTAATCCGCGCCCTTATTAGCAGCGGTGAAACGGTTCAAGCAACCTGACTGGCAATGCTCAGGCAACCTGATCGACGAAAAAGTTGCTCCAGAGATCGCAGGATTTGATCTGCCAGGGTTACCAAGAGCCAAGACAGGAGGCTAAAATCCACCCCACAGACTTAATTTTGATTGATAGGCGCAGAAAGGCCTTGTTGATTGAGCCAGAGCGCAGGAAGTTGCCATGTTTGTTTCCCGCTATACCCAGGCCCTGTTTTCCTGGCTGCTGACAGCACTGCTGCTCAGCAGCAGTGGCGCGTGCCTGGCCGACGACAAGGATATTATCCAGGGTGATCTGCAGGCCGGTGCCAAGCAGACGACCAGCCAGGGCGAGGCCAATCAACTGGTCAACCCGCCCGCGGAAATACCACCGCCGCGCTTGAGCCCGGCCGACGCCGCCAATCTGGTGCGCGACAAAATGGGCGGCCAGGTAATGAGCGTCAGCACCAAGCGCAATCCTTCGGGAACTATTTACGGAGTCAAAATTCTCAACTCAGGACGCATGCGCGTCATTTTGGTCGACGGCCAAACCGGACAGCTGCTCAACTAAGCCAATACCCCCCAACAACCAAAACAGGAATTGACCATGCGCTTACTGGTAGTTGAAGACGAACAGGGTTTGCGCGATCAAATCGCCGCGCTTATCGCCACCGAAAAATATGCCTGCGACACAGCCGCCGATGGCCGCGAGGGCCTGTTCCTCGGCTGCGAATACGACTACGACCTCGCGATCATCGACCTGGGCCTGCCAATAATGGACGGCACCAAAGTCATTCGCGAGCTGCGCGCCAAGGGGCGCAACTTCCCGGTGTTGATTCTCACCGCGCGCGGCAACTGGCAGGATAAGGTGGAGGGCCTGGAGGCCGGCGCCGATGACTATCTAACCAAACCCTTCCACCCGGAAGAGCTGCGCGCGCGTATTCACGCCCTGCTGCGCCGCGCCAGTGGCCACGCCTCGCCGGTGCTCAATTACGGCCCCATCACCATAGACACCAGCGCCAAGCGCGTTTACCGCGATGGCAGTGAAGTGGAGTTGACCGGCTTTGAGTACAACACCCTCACCTACCTGGCGCTGCACGCCGGCAAAAACATCTCCAAGCTGGAGCTGACCGAACACCTCTACGCCCAGGACTACGACCGCGACAGCAATGTGATTGAAGTGTTTGTCGGCCGTCTGCGCAAAAAACTCGACCCGGATGGCAGCCTCAACCTGATTAGCACCCAGCGCGGCCTGGGCTATCGCTTTAATCTCGAAAAAGCCCAGTGAACCAACTGCGTACCCGCTTTTCGTCGATAGCGGCGCGGCTGCTGGCGGCCTCGGCGCTGCTGCTGCCAATGTTTCTCGGGCTCACCGGCTTCTTCCTTGACCGCGCCTTCGAAAACAGCCTGGAAGTAGCCGAGAATGCGCGCCTGCGCGGCCATATCAATCTGCTGTTTAGCGTGGCCGAAATGCCTGAAGCCAGCGATGGCAAAAACGGCCTGCGCATGCCGCTCACCCTGATCGAAGCCGATTTTGAGCAGCCCAACTCCGGGCTTTACGCCTACATTTTCAACGATCAAAAGCAGCTGGTGTGGCACTCCAACTCAGCCGCCCTTGACCGCCCCCCCAGCTTTGCCAGCCTCGCCAGCGACAACAAACCGGGCGAGATGGTCATTACTGAAAAGGTTCTGCATCACAAGCGCTATTTTATCGCCCACTACGATGTGCTCTGGGAGGATACCAAGGGCAAGCCCCACCCCTTCCGCTTTATCGTTATGCACTCGGCGGCCGAGTACAAAAGTGAGCTGTCCGCCTATCGCAACCAGCTGTGGCGCTGGCTGGGCCTAGCGGGAGTACTGTTGCTACTGGTACAGGTGCTGATTATGCGCTGGGGCCTGCGTCCACTAGTGGAATTGGCGCGCGCGCTCAAAGCTATGCAGAGCGGTGATACCAGCAATATTGAGGGCGAACACCCGGTGGAATTACAAAAGGTGGTGGATAACCTCAACCAGGTGTTGGCGCGCGAGCAGTCGCTGCGTCAGCGCTACCGCAACAGCCTGGCCGACCTGGCTCACAGCCTGAAAACGCCGCTGGCGGTACTGCAAAGCAAGCTCGACGGCAGCTCGCCGGAAGAGCTGCGCCAGATCGCCAGCGAACAGGTGACGCGCATGAACCAGGTAGTAACCTATCAGTTGCAGCGCGCTGTCTCCAGTCAGCAGGCGGGCACTACCCGGCGCACGCGGCTGGAACCCCTGGCGCAGCGGCTGCTGAGCGCCCTGCACAAGGTCTACGCCGAAAAAAGCATCCAGCACCAATGCACCATGGCTGGCAACTCCACAGTCGCGGGCGATGAGCAGGACATGCTGGAGCTGCTCGGCAACCTGCTCGAAAACGCGTTTAAATACGGCCACTCGCGCGTGCACCTGAGCAGCCGGATCGACGGCAAATTTTTGCAAATTGACGTGGAAGACGATGGCCCTGGAGTGCCCGCCGACCAGCGCCAGCGCATTCTGCAACGCGGACAGCGCCTGGACACCAATAAACCCGGACAGGGTATTGGCCTGGCGGTAGCGGCGGAAATTATCCAAAGCTATGAGGGTCGTATTCAAATCGACCAATCGGCCCTCGGCGGCGCCAAGTTCAGCGTGTTCCTGCCCCTGCTCACTGGCTAGTAGGTTGTTTTTATAACCAAGCTGTAAGAAAACCCCACCCAAGTCGTGCGAAATATCTCACACGCGAATTGTCATTCTCCCTACATCACGCAGTGATTCTGGCGACTACAACCAAGCGCCGCTCAGGCGGATACTGGCACCATAGCGCAGATAACCCGCGCCGCTTCAAATCATCAACCCATAGAGCTAATTCCAGCATTATACGTGGCCAGGATAGCCGCACCAGAGGAGACGATCATGTCAGCCAGAACCTGTATTGCAGTGGATTCCACTTGCGACCTCCCGGCCAAGTTTATCCAGCAGCACAACATTGAAGTATTGCCCATCTACATCAACCACAAGGATGGCCAGGCGCTGGATTATCGCGACCCTCAGGCCATGTTGCAGTTTTACAAAAGCCACACCCGCGAGCGCTATGGCCTGGCGCAATCCGACCCGCTCTCGGTAAACGATATGACCAGCATCCTCAAGGACAAGCTGTTGCCCAAGTACGATCTGGTGCAAGTCGTAACCATCAACAGTAAAAAGAGCGATGTATTTAAGCGTGTATCCGAAGCAGCGCTGGTGAACGAGCCCAAGTTTCGCGAGATGGAAAAAGCCGAGGGTCGCGCGCCCTTCCGCATTCGCCTTTATGATTCCATGTCCATGTTTACCGGCCATGCGCTACTGGTATATGAACTGGTAAAACGCATTCACGTGGACAAGCTGCCGCTCAACCGTTCGATTCGCGAGATCGATAATATGCGCGATCAGGTGTACGGCTATTTGATTCCCAACGACCTTTCTTACATGCGCGAGCGCCGCCACCTGCGCAAAGGCGACAACAATATCTCCTGGATTAACTTCCAGCTCGCCAGCGCCCTGAACCTGCGCCCGATAGTGCAATTGCACCGCGGCGAAACCGACAAGATAGATACGGGCAAAGGTTTTTGGGGTGCGATTGAAAAGCTTTTCGCCCATGTTAAAAAGCAAGTCGCGCGCGGCCTGACCAGCGAAGTTATCGCTATGAGCTACGGTGGCCTGCTGGAAGAAATCAAGGATGAGCCGATTCTGGTGGAATTTCGCGAATACTGTAAGCAACACGGCGTTAAAACCATGCTCTCGATGATGAGCATGACCGGTGCGATCAATGTTGGCCCCAAATCCTTTGCGCTCTCTTTTGCAACTGATCAGGATCTGGTTTAGGCCACCAAAAATTTAATCCGCTAACAATTAACCCGCCAAAAGAAAACCTCCCGCCGGTTGCCCGACGGGAGGTTTTTTATTGCTGGGCAGTTTTAAAGCGACTGCAGGAATTTAACCAACGCATCCTTATCCGCCTGGGTGCGGGACACATAGGCTTTGCGCGCGTTAGCCGCTTCGCCGTCGTGCCAGAGGATGGCTTCATTAAGGGTTTTAGCGCGACCATCGTGCAGATAGGCCTCGCGATAACCCGCCACATCGCGCGTCAAACCAACACCCCACAGAGGTGCAGTACGCCATTCGGCACCCGTGGCATCGCCCTCACCCATGCTATCTGCCAGGCCTGGGCCCATATCATGCAACAGCAGGTCGGTGTAGGGGTGAATGGTTTGGCTGCGCAACTCGGCAAAAGGCGCGTACTGGCTGGTTTTCAGGGTTTCGACGTGACAGGCATTACAGCCTGCCTCGGCAAACACCTGCTCACCGCGCAGGGCCTGGCTGTCCTCCATGTTGCGGCGCGCTGGCACACCCAGTGACGCGATATAGCGCACCATCAGGTCCAGATCAGTATTGTTAAGCTCAGCACCAGTTTGGCAGTCGGCCTGGCCAGTACCGCAATCGAGTTTGGAGTAAACGCTGGTGGTCACCCCCATTTCGACATTCAGCGCCGAGGCTATCTGGGTTTTCAAGCTGGACTGAGCCGCCTTCCAACCAAAACGGCCGAGGCGGGTTTGACCGGTAACCGGATCGACCACTTTGCTCACACGACCGGAAATACCTGCCGGCTGATTATTGGCGAGCGCCAGGATATCCGCCTCAGGTACAGCTTCCAGCAAGCCCAAGCCTACAAACGCCGGGCTGTTACGCACCGAGAAGAAACCGGGCGCAGTGCCGTTGATAAAGTTATATACCGGCTTTTGCAGGTTGTTAGCTGAACCATCGGCGTAGTTAGGTGCACCGGTGTAACCGGACAATTGCGTTTTCGCCTCACCAATCCCCGAGCCACCCGTGGTGCTGAAAGGTTGCAGCGAATTACCGTAGAGGGAATGGGCGGCGCCAGCGGCATTGCTACCCACTTTTACCGCCTGATTGTTAATGGTTTCGCCAATACCGCGTGGAATTGAACGGCCATTGTTAAAGTGGCAACCCACACAGCTGCTGTTGTAGAAACGCGGCCCCATTTTGCCAATTTGCTCGGTAAAGATTTCGTTATCAGCAGTGCGCTCTGTGTGCTGGCCGGTGGAGAAGTTGGTGTGCACCAAACGACGACCAAGCATAAACAACTGGGCATTACCGCCACCGGTTACAAAGTTACCCCCCCCCATATCACCCGCCAACTGCTTGAAATGATCCATAGGCTCGTTGGAGTACTGATAAGGCAAAGTCGCGCGACCACCGAGCCAGGCTTTTTGCGGCAGCGGGAAGGAGTCGTTAATAGTTGGACAGGGGAACTCGGTGTTATTGGCCGAGCAGGTGCGAATGTTGCCGTTATTGTCTTTGTCCAGGGTTGGACGGCCTTCCCAGGGCACTATGCCGTAGGGCTGATCGCCTTTACCGCCACCGACCATATACAGGAACACGGTGCCATAGTAGTTGGTGCGGCTGTTGGCTGGCTCGGGGTTCTCCAGGAACTGGGCAACTTCAATTTCCATGCGATCGCCAATGCGAATTGGGCGACCTTCTTTATTGTTGTAGTTGGATGCGCCACCACCAAAAGAGCGGCGGTAGTGATTCACTTCACCGGGGACCAGGCCAACGTAACCGTTGTCGTAGTACTCAGCCACAGTATTAACACCCAGGAACCAGACGCGCAGGTCTTTGGGGCCCAGCGGAGTTTGGGTGTACATATCAAAGTCGACGCGGTCGCCGCCTTTGGCCACATAGTCTTTGATGATGATGGTAGCGGTGCGCTGAATCCAATAGTGCGCCAGGTAGTGATCGTAACCCGATCCCTCCTCCAACTCCTTGAGCATATCGGCTTCAGATAAACCGGGCGTCGGGCTTTTCAACTTGCGCTCGCGTGCATGGCGGTCGCGGCCGCGGTCGGAGAAGTAGGTCTCTACACGATCAGGGTATTCAACCACTAACTCGGGCTCCAACGCGGTGCCCGAATTGAACAATGGCACTATGTCGCCCAGCGCTACTGAACTGGCAGATGAAGAACTACTGCTGCTGGAGCTGCTGGAACCGGCGCCCGAGCCAAAAACTTTCAGCTCAAATATAGAGTAACCCCAATTGTTGCCGGGGCTGCGCGCAGTGCCGTAGATACGCACATAGCGATAGCTGCCCGTCACTGAATTGGTATCGGTGCGATTACCAAAGGTGCCACCAGTGCGTGTCGCCAAATTGGCCCAGTTAGCGTTATCGATTGAGCCCTGAACTTGATAATTGGCGGCGTTGGCGGCCTCCCAATCAATAACCACACTGCTCA
>CBINKF010000046.1:0-10791 GCA_966251115.1 uncultured Cellvibrio sp. | reverse complement strand
CCTTATCGCGATGCTATGTACGATCTGCGCAAGCGCATCCAGTCCACCCTGGAGTGGGCCGAGGCCCGCCTGCAGGGGCGCAATGTCGAGGCGCCAGCCAACCTGATCACCGGCCGTGAAGACCTGCTGGCCCCGCTCAATATCTGCTTTAAATCCCTGCATGATGTGGACTTGCCACACATTGCCAACGGCCCGCTGCTGGATACCATTCGCCGTATTCACTGCTTTGGTATCAACCTGGTGCCGCTGGATATACGCCAGGACGGCGAGCGCCATGTGCAGGCAATTGATGAACTGGTGCAATACCTGGGCTTGGGCAACTACCGTGCGTGGACAGAAGAGCAGCGCCAGGCATTCCTGATTGAGCAGCTGGAGAGCAAGCGTCCACTGCTGCCTCACAGCTGGCCTATGAGTGACGAAACCGCCGAAGTGCTGGCCACCTGTAAGGTAATCGCGCAGGAGCCGCGTGAAATTCTTTCGCACTATATTATTTCTATGGCGCAGCAGCCCTCTGACGTGTTGGCCGTTGCGCTGCTGCTCAAAGAGTGCGGTATGGGCTGGAACATGCCGATTGTGCCGCTGTTTGAAACCCTGGATGACCTGGATCGCGCGCCAATCGTTATGGATCGCCTGTGGAACCTGGACTGGTATCAAAAATACTCCAGTTCCCAGCAGACCATCATGATCGGCTACTCCGACTCGGCCAAAGATGCGGGCAAGCTCTCCGCCACCTGGGCGCAATACAAGGCGCAGGAGAAACTGGTGGCCCTGGCTGACAAATACGCTGTATCCATGGTGCTCTTCCACGGGCGCGGCGGCACTGTGGGTCGCGGTGGTGGCCCGGTGGAAAAAGCCATGGCATCGCAACCGCCCGGCTCGGTTAAAGGGCGTATCCGCGTGACTGAACAGGGCGAAATGATTCGCTACAAATTCGGCTTGCCGCGCGTGGCCTTTAAAAATCTCTCTTCTTATTTAGTGGCGACCCTGCGTGCAACTGTAGCGCCCAACGAAACTGCCAAGCCCGAGTGGCGCGATCTGATCGAGCGCATGGGCAAAGCCAGTCTGGAGGCCTACCGCAGCGTGGTGCGCGGCCATCCGGACTTTGTTCCCTACTTCCGCAACCTGACCCCCGAGCAGGAATTGAGCCTGTTGGCCCTGGGCAGCCGCCCCGCCAAGCGCAAATCCACTGGCGGTGTGGAAAGTCTGCGCGCTATTCCCTGGGTATTTGCCTGGACGCAGGTTCGCCTCAACCTGCCTGCCTGGCTGGGAACCCGTCAGGCGCTGGAATACGCCCTGGCCAATAACCCCGAAACCCTGGCAGATATGATGGCCAACTGGCCGTTCTTCTCCAGCTTTATCGACCTGTTGGAAATGGTAATTGGCAAGGCGGATGGTCCTATCTGCACCTATTACGAACAGCAGCTGGTGCCCGTGGAGTATCGCGGTTTGGGGCAGCAGTTGCGCGGTGACCTGGCGACTCTGGAAAAATTGCTCAACCAGGTAAAAAGTCAGGACACGCTGCTGGCAGACGATCCTATGTTGCGGCAGTCATTGGAAGTGCGTAAACCCTATGTCGACCCACTGAACTACCTCCAGGCGGAGCTGCTCAAGCGCTATCGCAGCAGTGAGGAGATCAGTCCGGATCTCGAGCGCGCACTTAAAGTGACCATGGCCGGTATTGCCGCCGGGATGCGCAATACGGGTTGATAATCGCCTCAATCCAGTCCTTCAAAATCCGGCCCAGTGCCGGATTTTTTTGCTTGTTTTTTGCGCCGCCAGCCAGTTTGCTGTCATCAGAATGTCACTGAAATTGATCGGCAGCATTCCTATATGGCGCTGGTTTCTTGGTTGGTTTTTTCATAAAAAATGATTACAACCCTTTGATTTTGACATCAAATTAAACCCCGTCTATACCTAATTGGTTATGTTAATAATCAGGTAATCCCGGACGCAAAATCCCTCGCTCACCGGGCCATCCTTCTAGTGAGTTTCCTCTATGAATAATGCGAGCGGTTATGGCGCCAGGCTGGAATCCATTGACTCCAGCCCCTGGGCAGATCAAACATTTTTACTCGCCTGCCTTGGTTTGGGGCTGCTGGTATTAATTTCCCTGGGGCTGGCATTGGGGTCGGATTTGGGGGCGGGCTGGCAAATTTTATTGGGCCTGGTTGCGCTTGGTGCGGCAGCTATTGGCTTTGGCCAGCTCTGGGCAATTGCCCAGTCGCGCATTACCAGCCAGCGGCAACTGGAAGAGGCGATCACCGAGTTACAAACGGCCAGTCAGCACCGTATTCTGGTGCAAAACTATCAGCAGTTGTTTAAGGAGATTTTGCCCTTGTGGCAGCGTCAAACTGATTTGGCGCGGCATCAAATGGAATCCAGTATTGCCGAGTTAATCGAGCGCTTTTCCGAAATTCATAAACGCCTGCAGACGGCGGTTGCCAGTTCGGCTGCCACCGCCGGTGGCATGAAGGGCAATTCCGGCCTGGGTGCCGTGGTGCAATTTGCCAACAAGGAATTGGGCAAGATCACCGAGAACCTGCGCCAGGCTATTCAACAGCGTGACGAATTGCTTACCGAGATTTCCGGCCTTTCCAAAATTACAGTAGAGCTCAGCGGCATGAGCGCCGAGGTAGCAGGCATTGCCTCGCAAACCAATTTGCTGGCATTGAACGCGGCAATCGAGGCGGCGCGCGCGGGGGAGTATGGTCGGGGTTTCGCGGTAGTTGCCGACGAGGTGAGAACCCTGTCGACACGCTCGGGAGAAACAGGCGCGCGCATAGGCAAGCGTATAGAGCAGGTAAATTCCACGCTTCAAACCACGCTCGACAGAACGACCGAATATGCCGAGGAAGACAATAGCCGCCTGGCCGTTTCCGAGAGCTCCATTGCCGAAGTTATCCATCAATTTCGCGATTCCAGTGAAAATATTCTGGAATCCGCTCACGTGCTTGAACAGGAGAGTAGCGGTGTGCAGCGCAATGTGGAGGAGGTGCTGGTCAATCTTCAATTTCAAGATCGTGTCAGCCAGATTCTTACCCATATTACGAGCGACATGGAAAAGCTCCTGGCCAATATTCATGAGCACGAAGACAGCCTGAGTCGCGGCCAAAACGTAAGGATTTTGGATGTGAACGACTGGCTCAAAGCCATTCAAAAAACCTACACCACGCTCGAACAGGTGGCGGTGCACCATGGGTCAGCTCATTCGCAGGGACCTGATAAGTCCGAAATTACATTCTTCTAGGGGGAGCAAATGTCGAAGGTTATTTTGGTAGTGGACGATTCCGCCAGTATTCGCCAGGTGGTGGGTATGGCTTTGCGTGGCGCCGGTTATACCGTAGTGGAGGCCGCCGACGGGCGGGACGCGCTGAACAAGCTTGACGGCCAAAAAATTAATTTGGTTATTTCCGATGTCAATATGCCCAATATGGATGGAATTAGTTTTGTTAAGGAGATGAAACAAAAACCCAACTACAAATTTACCCCGGTGATTATGCTGACTACCGAGGGCGCGGAAGACAAGAAAAAGGAAGGCCAGGCTGCCGGTGCCAAAGCCTGGATCGTAAAACCCTTTCGCCCCGAGCAAATGCTGCAGGCGGTGTCCATGCTTATTCAGTGAGGTGAGCCTATGTCGGTAGAGCGCAAAAAAAGCAAGGATACAACGACCCTGACAATTAGCGGAGATCTAACCATTTATTCGGTTGCACAGCTCAAGGATGAAATTCTTAACGACCTGGAAAATCTGGAAAAGCAAGTCGCCCTGGATTTGCAGTCCGTCAGTGAAATAGACACCGCCGGTATTCAGTTGCTGCTCTTCACCCAAAAGCACTTTTTGAAACACCAAAAGCACTTATATCTCGCTAAATCCAATGAGGTGGTTGACTCGGTATTAACTACCTTCGACTTGCAGGCGGCCTTTGCCAAAGGATAAATGCCATGAATCTTGATGCCGCATTACAGACGTTTTTTGCCGAGGCCGCCGACTTACTCAATGCCATGGAGGATGCACTCCTGCGACTTGAGAATGGCGATCAGGATCGCGAAACAATTAACGAATTGTTCCGTGCCGTTCACACCATCAAAGGTTCGGCTGGCCTGTTTGGGCTGGATGACATAGTGAGCTTCACCCACACGGTGGAAAATGTGCTGGACCGCGCGCGCGAGGGCAAGGTCAATATAGATTCAAACTTGTTGAGCATACTCTTGCCGTGTCGCGACCATTTAGTCAACCTGGTTGAAAATGCCATGCAGGACCAGGCGAATGATCAGGAGTGTCTCGCGCGCGGCCAACAATTGCTGGATTCCCTGGCCCCCTGGTTGTCAGAAGACCTGAAGATTAAAGCCAAACCTTCGGTGGCAACCGCGCCAGCGCCAGCCACCGGTGAAAAAGACGCCTGGCATATTTCTGTGCGCCTGGGTAGAGATTTGTTGCGTAACGGCATGGACCCCTTGTCGATTATTCGCTTTCTGGCAACTCAAGGTAGCATCAAGCACATTTCCACTATCGCCGATAATCTTCCCGAGCTGGATCAATTTGATCCAGAAGAGCTGTATCTGGGCTTTGAAATCAGCTACGTCACCTCGGTTTCCTATCAGGAAATCGAGGATGCCTTTATGTTTGTGCGCGAGGAATCGGATATCAAGATTATTCCGCCGCGCAGCAATGTTGAAGCCTATATCGGGCTGATTAAATCCCTGCCGGAAAATACTCAGCGCCTGGGAGAAATACTGGTTAAAACCAATGCTATCACCTACCAGGAGCTGGAGGCGGCGCTGTCGGTGCAAAAGCAGCAAGCTATTGCGCAAGAGCCGGTAAACAAACTGGGCTCCATACTGGTGGATTCCGAAGTTGTAGCGCCCGAAGTTGTAGATGCTGCACTGGAAAAACAAAAGCAAGTTAGCGAGCGCAAAAATGCCCCCGAAACCCGTTTTATTCGAGTCGATGCTGATCGCCTGGACAAGTTAATTAATTTAATCGGCGAACTGGTAATTAATCGCCAGCGCATCGATTTGTTGGTATCTGGCCTGGCCAACGCGGCGCTCTCCGAAGCGGTAACTTCCATGGGGAGTTTCACCGAGCAAATTCGCGATGCCGCGCTCACGCTGCGCATGGTTCCTATTGGTGAGACATTTCAAAAATTCAAACGCGTTGTGCGCGATACCGCCAAATCCCTGGGCAAGGAAATCGATCTGGTGATCGAAGGCGCAGAGACTGAGCTGGATCGCTCTATGGTGGAAAAATTAAACGATCCATTGATGCATATAGTGCGCAATGCCATGGACCATGGCATTGAGCCAGTAAGTGTTCGGCGCTCGCGCAACAAGCCGGCGATGGGTACCCTCAAGTTAACGGCCAAACACGATGCAGGCAATATAGTTATAGGTATCCGCGATGATGGCGGCGGTCTCGATGTTGAGCGCATTCGAAAAAAAGCCATTGCCAATGGCTTAATCGATGCGGGTGATCACCTTACCGAACCAGAGCTTTTCCAGTTGATTTTCCACCCAGGTTTTTCCACCGCCGAACAGGTTACCAACTTGTCGGGTCGCGGTGTGGGTATGGATGTGGTGCGGCGCAATATCGAAGAGTTGCAAGGCGGAATTGAAATTGCGAGTGAGTTGGGTGTGGGAACCAATTTCACGATTCGCCTGCCGTTAACCCTGGCGATTATTGATGGCTTCCATGTCAACGCCAGTAGTGTCGATTTTATCGTGCCACAGAATACCATCCTCGAGTGCGTAGACCTAAAAAGCTTAAACCATGTGCAGGGGCAAAACTGCGTAAATCTGCGCGGTGAGCAGGTGCCCTATATTCGCCTGCGTGAAATTTTTAATTTGCCCAAGGCGGACGTAGAGCGCGAAAAAATTGTGGTGGTGCAATTTGGTGAGAAACGGGCAGGGCTGGTGGTGGATGAGCTGCACGGTGAAATACAAACGGTGGTGAAGCCTATGGGACCAATTTTTCAGGCGCTGAAAGGTATAGGCGGTTCGAGTTTGTTGGGAACTGGTGCTGTAGCGCTGATTCTTGATGTGCAACAGTTAATTAATTTTGCCATTAACAAAGAGCATATGCGCAACGAGAGCTTCTCGGGTGCTGCGCAGGAGAACGCAAAATGAGTCAGGTAGCTAAAAGCAAAAAGGCCCATTCTGTCAGTGTAAAACGTCAGTTTTTAACATTTCGGATTGCCAACGAATTTTATGGCCTGGAGCTTTCCCAAACACGCGAAATTATTGAGTACAACGGTATTACCGAAGTTCCGTTAATGCCCAGCTTTTTGCGCGGGGTAATTAATCTGCGCGGGGAAGTGGTGCCGGTTATTGATTTGTCAGTGCGCCTGGGGCGCAAGCCTATCGAGGTGCAAAAACGCACTTGCATCATAGTGGTGGAGATGCAAAACAATGATCAGAATCACGTGCTGGGCCTGCTTGCGGATGGTGTCAGCGAAGTGATTGAAATGGACGAGGAAAATATAGAGGACGCCCCCTCTTTTGGGGCCAATATTCGCGCGGATTTTATCCAGGGGATTGCCAAACAGGGCGATGCGTTTGTGGTGTTACTGGATGCCAATAACGCGTTATCCATTCGTGAGTTGGCACACCTGGTCGAGGCCCAGCTGGAGTAATCTGGCTAAAGGAAAATCAATATGATTCGCACTCTGAGTTTAAAATTCAAGATTTTTCTACTGAGCGCTCTGGTGGTATTGGGTTTGCTCACCTTAGGCCTTTCGGCTTATTTGCAACTGAGCAGCTATCAAACAGTAGTGGATGACAGCGAACTGCATATTCAGCGTCGCTCGGATATATTGGCAGCGGTGCAGCGTGCCTCAGTCACTTTTAAAGAGCAGGTGCAGGAGTGGAAGGATGTACTGATTCGCGGCAATAACGCCGAGAAATACGATAAATATTGGAGTGGATTCCTTAAAAGCGAAGCAACTGTTCAAAAGGAATTGCAAGCAGCTATCGACCTGCAAAAAATTGAAGGCGGTGATACGACGGTTATCGAAGCCTTGAAAAAAGAACACCAGACCCTGGGCGGGAACTATCGCCAGGCGATTAAAGCCTTTGACGCAAAAGATCCCGAAACAGGTAAAAAAGTAGATGCACTGGTGGCTGGTATGGATCGGAGCGCAACCGGACAGATGGCAGCTCTGGTCGCCAAGACTGCTGAAGGCTTCGCCCAGTATTTGAAAGATACGCGGGTAAATACCGAGCGTATCTATGCGCAAACTGTGCGTATGCTAATTGTTATCAGTTTAATTGCCTCGGTTATTATTATTGGGGTAATGCTGGTGATTTTTATGGATTTATTCAAAATGCTGGGCGGCGAACCTTCGTACACCTCCAAGGTAGTTAGCGAAGTTGCCGACGGCAATTTGGGCGTAGAAATTCAGGTCAAACAGGGCGATTCCAGTTCACTTCTGGCCAGCGTGGCCAACATGCGCAAACAGCTAGCGCAGATAATAGCTGAAGTTCGCAGCTCCGCCGATGCGCTTTCGTCGGCAGCAGAGGAGGTGAACGCCACTGCTCAATCGCTCGCAAAAGGTGCTTCAGTGCAAGCGGCCAGTGTTGAGGAAACCTCTGCCTCCATGGAGGAAATGTCGGCTTCAATTTCGCAAAACAGCGAAAACTCCAAAATCACCGATGGCATAGCCCAAAAAGCCTCGGGTAATGCCTCGGCGAGCGGTGAAGCGGTATTGGGCACCGTTGAAGCCATGCAAAAAATTGCTGAGCGTATTTCAGTTATTGACGATATTGCCTACCAAACCAATCTGCTCGCGTTAAACGCCGCTATTGAGGCGGGGCGCGCGGGTGAGCACGGTCGCGGTTTTGCGGTGGTCGCCTCCGAGGTGCGCAAGCTGGCCGAGCGCAGCCAGGTTGCCGCTCAGGAAATTGGTGAGTTGGCAGGCTCAACGGTTAAGAGCGCCGAACGCGCCGGTGGTATGTTGAACGAAATGGTGCCCGCTATTCGCAAAACTGCAGATCTGGTACAGGAAATTGCCGCCGCCTCGCAGGAGCAAAATGTAGGCGTGGGACAAATTAATGCGGCTATAGGCCAGGTAAGTCAAACCCTGCAACAAAATGCTGCTGCATCGGAAGAGTTAAGTTCAACTGCCGAGGAAATGAGTGCTCAGGCCCTGCGCCTGCAGGAGTCCATGACCTACTTTAAGTTGGGCAATGGTGGCGGCAGCTATAAACGTGAAAAACCCTATACTCCTCCCTCCAAAAAGGTTGCAGAGCCCAAAGCGGCGGCCAGTGGAAAAAGTGCAAAAAAGGCCATCACCCCCGCCAAAAATAAAGTTGGCGATGACGAATATGACAAAAACTTTGTTCGTTTCGACTAATGTTCGTTTCGATTGATGTTCGTTTCGACTGATGGGGTGATAGGCAATTATGGGTGGTGAATTAGGGGAGCACTTATGACGCTGGAAGTTACAAATAGCCCTTTGCCGAGTGACCGGGAATTTCAATTATTTCAGCGTCTGATTCAGGACAAGCTAGGAATTTTTTTACCCCAACAAAAAAAAGCGCTGCTCAGTAATCGCCTGTGGAAACGTTTGGCGGCCTGCGAGGTGAATGGCTATAGCGATTACTATCGTCTGCTGCAATCGCCCCAGGGGCGCTCGGAGCTGGATCTGGCGCTGGAATTAATTACCACCAACGAAACCTATTTCTTTCGCGAGCAAAAGCATTTTGATTATTTGCGCGATGTGATTTTGCCTGCTACCCGTGGCAAAGGGCGTTTTCGTGTGTGGAGCGCAGCCGCCTCAACTGGAGAAGAGCCCTACAGTATAGCGATGATGTTAAAGGATTTTTGTCCGGTGGAATGGGAGTTGCTCTGTTCGGATGTAAACCGCACGGTTATCGAGCAGGCCAAACTGGGGATTTACCCGGATGCGCGAACCAAGCATATTCCCGAGGAGTATTTGCGCCGTTTTTGTCGCAAAGGTATTGGCCCGCAGTCAGGCAATATACGTATCAATCGGGAGCTGCGTGAAACTGTTAGCTTTTTTACCCTGAATCTGCACGAGGAGTTTCCCGATGATCTGGGAAAATTTGCGTTGATTTTTTTGCGCAATGTGTTGATTTACTTTGAAAGTGACAACAAATCAAAAATACTGCAGCGCATAGCCGATAAGTTGGAGCCGGGCGGTTTGCTATTTGTCGGCCACTCGGAGAGCTTGCACGGATTAAGTGACAGGTTTGTGTCGGTAAAACCCGCCATTTACAGGCTGGTTAAATAGGGATGAATATGCCTGCTCTCGAAACAGCTTTTTCGCTTCACACACTGCATCCCGGGGAGTGGTATTTCGGCAATCAGCATGAACGGCTTTACACCGTGCTTGGCTCTTGTGTGGCGTTAACGGCTTGGCACCCCGGCCTTAAAGTGGGTGGGCTTTGTCACTATCTCTTGCCTGAATCGCCCGGCGTTGCAATTTCAGACAGGAGGCGAGTGCAGATAGAGGATTGTCGCTATGCCGATGTGGCGCTGCGAACTATGAAGAATGCCATGCAAAGTTTTGCACCCACCCACGAATTTCAAATTGGATTATTTGGCGGCGGCGATATGTTTTCGTTTGGTGCGGCGAAAACGGTTGGCCAGGAAAATATTCGCTTCGCACAGGATTGGCTTAAACGGGAAAACATTAAGCTGCAGCAAATTGAAATTGGAGACACCTTTTCGCGCTCCTTGTTTTTGAGCTTGCGTAGCGGCGAAATTACCCTTAAGCGCTATCAAATGAAGGCTCAGTAGTTTCGGACTTTTATCATGGCTATAGATGTATTAGTGATTGATGACTCCGCCGTAGTGCGTCAGGTGTTGAGCGGCATTCTCAATGAGGCTCCCGATATCAAGGTTTATGCTACGGCCTCTGACCCTATTTTTGCCCGCCAGCATATGGAAAAGAAATGGCCGGATGTCATAGTCTTGGACATAGAAATGCCGCGCATGGACGGGCTGACATTTTTGCGTCAGTTAATGGGCGAGCGACCGACGCCGGTTATTATTTGCTCGTCGCTGGCGGAAAAGGGCGCTGAACTAACCCTGCAAGCCCTGGCGGCCGGCGCTATAGATATAGTGACCAAACCCCAATTGGGGGTAAAAGATTTTTTGCTGGACGCGAAAACCCAGCTTTGGCAAACCGTGCGTGGCGCGGCGAGTGCACATATCTCGCGCGGCTTTGCCAAGGCCGAAGCGGCAAAGCCTAAACATATTCCATCGGCAGACCTGGTCACCATGACCATGACCACCGACTCTATTATTGTGATAGGTACTTCTACGGGCGGAACCCAGGCACTGGAGCAAATTCTGTGTGATATTCCACGCACCTGTCCCGGTATTGCCGTTGTGCAACACATGCCCGAAAAATTCACCGCCGCTTTTGCCAAGCGCCTGGACTCCATTTGCAACGTGGATGTTAAAGAGGCCGAGTCGGGCGACCGCTTAATCCCCGGCAGGGTGTTGATTGCCCCCGGCGGCCATCACCTGGAAGTTCAGCGCTCCGGAGCGCAGTATGTTGCCAAGGTTTTTCGCGGGCCTAGTGTCAATCGACACTGTCCTTCAGTCGATGTTTTATTTCGCTCGGCAGCTCGCTCCGCCGGGCGTAATGCCATGGGGATAATTATGACTGGCATGGGTGACGATGGAGCGCGAGGTCTGCTCGAAATGCGCCAGGCAGGTTGCCGCACCATAGCGCAGGATGAAAAATCCTGCATCGTTTTTGGCATGCCCAAAGAGGCGATTCAGCTCGGAGCAGCCAAGGAAGTTATGCCACTCTCCCAAATTCCTGC